>CAYPZF010000158.1:0-3216 GCA_964415275.1 uncultured Oscillospiraceae bacterium
ACAACGCGGCGCCGCAGGGGCCTGCCCGCGCCAGGACCCTGTGGCAGAACCGCCTGACTGACATTGAAATGGAAGGAGAGATTTTTATGTCTGACTGCCTGTTCTGTAAGATCATCGCCGGCGGCATCCCGTCCAAGAAGGTGTATGAAGATGACCTGTGCTACGCCTTTCACGACATCGCCCCCCAGGCGCCCACCCACCTCTTGGTGATTCCCAAGGCACACATCCAGTCGGTGTCCCAGGTGGATGAGAGCAACCAGGCCACGGTGGGCCATCTGTTTGCCGTGATTGCCAGGCTGGCCCGGGAGCTGGGGCTGGACAGCTACCGGGTGGTGTCCAACATCGGTGCCCAGGCGGGACAGAGCGTGTTCCACCTGCACTTCCATGTGCTGGCCGGCCGGGACATGACCTGGCCGCCGGGCTGACCCCTTGTGATGGCGCGGCTGTAGGCAAAGCGGCCAGAGAAAAGCACTGCACCCCGTCTGTGTTCAGTATCGCATACTGTCTCACAGACGGGGTGCAGTTTCTGATTTGATTGGGCCTCGGACCGGGGGCCTTGCCGCCGGGCTGTCTTTACACGCGCTCGGCAATGGGGGCGGAGAGCCAGCGCACCTTGGAGATGAGGAAATCGGTGATGTCCCGCCTGGGCAGGGCGGCCAGCATCTTCTCCGCCTCAAGGCCATGGGCCTGAATGAGAGAGGTGGTATACTCCACACCGCCGGCCCGTTGCACCAGCGACTCCATTTCAGCGACCTGCTCCGGCAGGACCCGGTCGCCCCGGATGCCCCGGATCAGCTCGGTGAGGCGATCACCATAGTCCGAGAGATGGAGGGTGTAGAGCACGGGCATGGTAAGGATGCCCTCTTTGAAGTCGGCGTGGACAGGCTTGCCCTCGTTGGCCTCACTGGAGAGGAAGTCCAGCAGGTCGTCCCGCAGCTGGAAGGCATAGCCCAAATGCTTGCCAAACGCCCCAAGCAGCTGGACGTCCTCGGGGCTGCAGCCGCCCTCGGCGGCGCCAATGCGGCAGCAGGCCTCAAACATGGAGGCTGTTTTGCCGTAGATATTGCTCAGGTATTCCTCCATGGTGGTCTCCGGACGGAACCGGCAGTGATACTGGCCGATCTCGCCCCGGCACATATCCTCCAGGGTGCGGCTCAGAATGAGGGCGGACTCCCGCATGTCGTTGAGAAAGAGCAGGCGGAGCACACGGCTTAGAACCAGGTCTCCGGCGTAGACCGCCATGGCCTTCCCAAAACGGGACTGGATGGTGGGCTTGCCGCGGCGCAGGGGGGAGTCGTCCACAATGTCGTCGTGAATGAGAGAGGCCATATGGGTCATCTCCACCACGGCGCCCTGGCGGCAGAGCCGGTCACTGCAAGCGGGGTAATTGGGGCCGAAACGGCCCGTCATCAAAATGAGCTTGGGACGGAGACGCTTGCCATTGGTCGCCCCAACCGCGCGCACAATGTCGCCCACTACGCCCGATTCTAAATTGTCGCTGAGATACTCCTTCAAATAGGAATCCACAGCCGCCATCTCTTGCTTCAGTGCGCTGATGGTACTCAAATGGAACATAGTATTTCCCGCTTTCTGTGTCTTGCCCGTGGCAAAAAGCTATTTTTTGATGCCGGAGTGAAGCGCGCAGCTGCCAAACATAAAGGAGCGGTACTTCACATCCTTCAGCCCCACGCGCTGGAACAGCGTGCGCAGCTGCTCCTTGCTGAGGAACTGCTCCGTAGATTCATGAAGCCAGATATAATCGGACATCTTTTCCTTGCCCCCGCCCAAGAGGGGCATGACATGCCCGAAGTAAAGCCTGAAGAAAGGTAACACAACAGGGGAGTCCGGCGTGGAGGCGTCCATGCAGCACACCAGGCCGCCCGGTTTTGTCACACGGCTCATTTCCGAGAGGACACGCCGGTAATCGGGCGTGTTGCGCAGCCCGAACGAGACCACCGCGCTGTCGAACACAGCGTCGTCAAAGGGCAGGCTCATGGCGTCGGCCTGGACCCAGGAGACATGGTCCATCCCCTCGCTTTTCCGCCGGGCCACCGAGAGCATGGCGGGAGAAAAGTCCACGCCGGTCACACGCAGCGCCGGACTGGAGCCGGCCAGAGCCAGCGCGATGTCCCCCGTGCCGCAGCACAGGTCCATCACAGCGCCCTTGCCGCCAATGTGCTTTAAGACCATGTCGACCAGCGCCTGCTTCCACTTCTGGTGCTGCCCCGCGCTGATTCGATCGTTGGCGTCGTCGTATTGCTCGGAGATTTCTTCAAAGATGCGGTATACCTTTTCAGTCTTAGATTCCGATGTGTGCATAATTACCTCAATATCGTATGGGTTAAAATCATGGCGAGATAGAGGATGTCGACGGCCTCGTTATAGGCTGTAATACGGCCGAAGCAGGCCCCCCTGGTTTCCGGGGTCAGGGGGCTGTACAGAGGGCCGAAAAAGGCGCTTGCCCAGAGGGGCAGGGCCGTGGGAAAGAGGAAAAAGCCGGCGGGGAACACGACAAGGCCGATGACGGCCAGGGAGAGCAGCGCGAGCAGCACGGCCCCCTGATAGACGCGTCGGGCCCCGGCCCGGCCCACCAGGACGGAAAGGGTGCGCCGGCCGGCCGGCGCGTCCCGCTCAATGTCGCAGGTGTTGTTGGTCATCATCACCAGGGCGATGCCCAGAATCATGGGGATGGCCTTCCAGAGGACTGAGAAGTCCAGCCTGCCGGTGAGGGTGACAAAAAAGGCCAGCGGAATCAGCCCGCCCATGACGAACCCGGAGACCAGCTCGCCCAGGGGGAGATAGGAGAGGGGGAGTTTGCCCGCCGAGTAGGCCACAATGGAGAGCCCGCCGATCAGGCCGATGACCAGCGGCGCAACGCCCGCCCGGTACACAATGAAGATGCCCAGCAGACCGGACACGACCAAATACGACATGCCGAGGGAAAAAACATGGCGGGGGTTCAACCGCTGGTAGACCAGGACGGCGTCGGAGGGGTCGTCGGAGTTTTCCACCGTGTCGGTCCCTTTGACAAAGTCATAATAGTCGTTGAGGGTGTTCACCGCCGCTTGCATGAGCACTGTGATGGTCAGCAGGACAAAAAACACGGGCAGGTTGAGCTGCCCGGTTTCAGTGAGGGCCAGGACGGCCCCCAAAAAAGAGGGGAAAAGGGAGGCCGCGCCCCACGTATGGGGTGCGGCCAGCCCGAGAGCAGCTCGA
>CAYPZF010000159.1:0-3163 GCA_964415275.1 uncultured Oscillospiraceae bacterium
GGTCCGTCGTGGGAGTTCAACCCCTGGGGGGCCTTCCGTCCCTACCTCGGCGTCTACGGCGGCTATGCCTTGGGCAAGGGCGTTCAGGACGGCCCGCTGGTCGGCCCCGAGCTCGGCTTCAAGGTCGGCCTCAGCGACCAGATGTACATGTACACCAAGGTCGGCTACGACTACTTGTTCCGGAACGGCTGGGACGAGGGCATCGCCAACGCCGGCGCCGGCCTCGGCTTCCGGTTCTAGTTCACTTCGACACTGCTGCTACCGGCCGGCGGCTGCGCTTATCGCAGCCGCCGGTTCCGTTTTGGGGGCGAGACCGGAGGGTCCCCCTGTGCCGGCCGCGCCTCGCCGGTCCAGACGGCGCCGCCGCCGTCCCGAAGGGCGGGCGCCACCGGGGCGCCGCCCCAGTCGCGCGCTCCGGCTGCCTCGTTTTCCTGGTCGTAGCTGGAATAATAGTACGGGGTCTGGGCCTCAAATTCGGCGGCGCAGGTATCCACCATCTTAAAGGAGGGGTAAATCCCCATGGACTCCCGCAAAGCCTTGACGGTCTTCCTGTCACTGCCGCACAGGATGGCAATCCAGGCGTCCGAAAAGCCCAGGTCCTTGGCCCGCCGCAGGCCGTCCTCCCCAGGCAGTCCGCGAATCAGCGTGTTTTCCATCTGTACAATGCTGCGCAGCCGGTCTAAAAACCACACGTCAATCATGGTGATGCTGTGGATTTTCTCCGGCGAAAACCCCCGGCGCAGCGCCTCGGACACCACAAAGAGACGCTCGTCGTCCACGTTGGCCAGCTTCTCTTCAATTTCCTCGGTGTAGAGCTCGGCCAGCTTATCCATGCGCAGGGAGTAGACGTTCTGCTCCAGGGAGCGGATGGCCTTCATCAGGGCGGCCTCAAAGGAGTTGCCGATGGCCATCACCTCACCGGTGGCTTTCATCTGGGTGCCCAGCGTGCGGCTGGCGGTGGTAAACTTATCAAAGGGCAGGCGGGGGATTTTGAGCACACAGTAGTCCAGCGCGGGCTCAAAGCAGGCGGTGGTCTTCCCGGTCACCGCATTGGGGATCTCGTCCAGCGTGTACCCCAACGCGACCTTGGCCGCCACCTTGGCGATGGGGTAACCGGTGGCCTTCGAGGCCAGGGCCGAGGAGCGGGAGACCCGGGGATTGACTTCAATCACCGCGTATTCATAGGAATCCGGGTGCAGGGCCATCTGAACATTGCAGCCGCCCTCAATCTCCAGAGCCGAGATGATATCCAGAGAGGCGGTGCGGAGCATCTGATACTCCCGGTTGGCCAGGGTCTGGGTGGGCGCCACCACAATAGAGTCGCCGGTGTGCACCCCCACCGGGTCCATGTTCTCCATGGAGCAGATTTGAATGACATTGCCCGCCGCGTCCCGCATGACCTCAAACTCAATCTCCTTCCAGCCGGTGACGCAGCGCTCGATGAGCACCTGCCCCACCCGGCTCAGATGGATGCCCCGGTCCGCAATCTCCCGAAGGGAAGGCTCGTCATAGGCGATGCCGCCGCCGGTGCCGCCCAGGGTGTACGCGGGGCGGACAATGACCGGATAACCGATTCCGCCGGCAAACTCCACCGCGGCGTCCACCGAGGTTACCACCTCGGAGGTAATGCAGGGCTGGCCAATCTCCTCCATGGCGTCTTTGAACCCCTGCCGATCCTCCGCCTTGCGGATGGACTCTGGCGAGGTGCCCAGCAACCGGACGCCGTAGGCGGCCAAAACCCCCTCCTCATGGAGCTGTATGGCCAAATTCAGTCCGGTCTGACCGCCCAGGGTGGGGAGAATGGAGTCGGGCCGCTCCATCTGGATGATCTGGGTCAGGGAGGCGACGTTGAGGGGCTCAATATACACGTGGTCGGCGATGTCCTTGTCCGTCATGATGGTGGCGGGGTTGGAGTTCACCAGCACCACCTCCACCCCCTCTTCCCTCAGGGCGCGGCAGGCCTGGGTGCCCGCATAGTCAAACTCCGCGGCCTGTCCAATGACAATGGGGCCGGAGCCCAGGACCAAAACCTTTTGAATGGCCGGATTTTTTGGCATTACCGGTCCCCTCCCCTCAGCATTCCGATGAATCTGTCAAAGAGATGTTCGGAGTCCACGGGCCCGGGGGACCCCTCCGGATGAAACTGGGCTGTAAAGCAGTTCCGCCTCACATATTGGAGCCCCTCTACGCTGCCGTCGTTGACATTCCGATGAGAAACTTCCGCCACCGCCGGGTCCACGCTCTCCTCCGCCACAGTATACCCGTGGCCCTGGGAGGTGATGAACACCCGACCGTCCGCCAAGTCCTTCACCGGGTGGTTGCCGCCCCGGTGCCCAAAGCGCATTCTTCTGGTCTCTGCTCCCACGGCCAGGGCGAGGATCTGGTGACCCAGACCGACGCCAAAGATTGGGACGCCAGACTCGTAAAGCACCTTCACTTCACATATTATCTCGCGGTTGTCCGCCGGGTCCCCGGGGCCGTTGCTCAACATCACACCGTCAAAGCCGCCGGCCAGCAAAGCCCCGGCCGGCGTATGGGCGGGAAATACGGTCACCGCGCAGCCCCGGCGCCGCAGACACTCCACCATGCTCCGCTTCACCCCGTAGTCCATGAGGGCCACCCGGTGCCTCTCCTGCCCCGCGGCGGAGAGGGTCTCCGCCTGCCTGCGGGTGACCCGGGCCACCGCGCCTTCCGTCCGATGGGCGCGCACCTGTGCCAGCGCCTCCTCCAGACAAAAAGACTCCGCGCAGGTAACCATACCGTTCATGGTACCCTGATTGCGGAGCAAACGGGTCAGGGCCCTGGTGTCCACGCCCTTCACCCCCGGGATGTGATGTTGTCTCAAATAGTCGTTCAGGCTCCCCTCACAGCGGAAGTTGCTGCCCCGCTCCGCCAGGTGACGAACCACAAGGGCCTCGGCCCAGGGCCGGTCCGATTCATTGTCCTCGCTGTTGACGCCGTAATTCCCAATGAGCGGATAGGTCATTACAACACCCAGACCGGCACAGGACGGGTTGGTCAAAATCTCCTGGTACCCGGTCATGGAGGTGTTGAACACCATCTCACAGACACGGTCCTGCGTACTGCCGATGTGCTCACCCCGGAACACGGCCCCGTTGGCCAGAATCAAACTTGCTCTCATCGTTGGCGCCCCGCCTTTCCC
>CAYPZF010000160.1:0-3155 GCA_964415275.1 uncultured Oscillospiraceae bacterium
ACCTGCTTGGGACTTCTGTCGCCGGTGGTGGCGCCCGGCGGGGTGGCCGTGCTGATGGTCTGGCTGTAATTGTCCTGCAATATCGCCCTGCTGGATTTATAGCCGGTGGTGTTGACGTTTGCCACATTGTTGCCAATGACGTCCATGGCCGTCTGGTGGCTTTTCAGTCCCGATACCCCTGAAAATAAGGAACGCATCATAGAGCATTTCTCCCGTCTGTCTTATTTTTTATTTGCGAACCCGGCCTCAACCCGGGTCGGTATCCCAGTCGGTTCCGGCGTCCGGCGAGGGTGCCGGCGCAAAGACCGAGGCGTCGAACACCCGGGTGACCTTTGACGCGGGCACGGCATTGTCCTCAATGACCACATGGGGCATGCCTTCCCGGAACACCACGCTGCTCACAAGGCCCAGGTAACCGTTCAAGATCCCCGTCCTCTCGTCCAGCACCTCGGCGTATACGTACTTCCCGATCATGTCATAGGCCTGCATGTTGCTGATGGAGAGATTCATCTGCTGCATCTGCTCCAAAGAGGTCATCTGGGCCAGCTGGGTCACAAAGGCGGTGTCGGTCTGGGGCTCCAGGGGGTCCTGATACCTCAGTTGGGCCACCAGCAGCTTCAGAAAGGTCTCGTTGTCGACGGCCATGCTGTTGCCGGTCCGGGTCCCCGTGCCCTCCGCAAAGGTGACCGGGCCGGTGCCGGCGGCCGCGGCGGTTACATCTGCCATGCTGTCTCCTTTCTCTTAGGCGCGGCATTCCACCGTGCCGCCTGTCTCCTCCCCCGCGCCGATGGCGGGGGGCTGCCACAGCGGGGCGCGCGCCGCCCCGCTCCGCTCCGCTCTCTTTGCGCGGGGCTGGTAGAACAGGGCGGACTGCTGTCCTCCCCCGCTGTTCTGACGCCCGGTAAGGTCTTGGCCCCGGCCGCCCTGGTCCAGGAGCACGTCCACGTCCCGCACTGTAATCCCCTTGCTCTCCATGGACGCAACCAGCTTCCGGATCTGGCCGCGCACTGCCGCGCAGACCTCCTCGTCCCCGGACCGGATGGTGGCCACGATGCCCTGCTCCGACTGTGCCACCGAGATGGTCAGCACACCCAGCTCCTCCGGCTCCAGCACCAGCCGAAGCTCCGAGCCGCCCGCTTCGGCGCCCCTGAAGTCCTCCAGAAAGCGGCCCAGCGCCCGTTCCACCGCCGCGCCCTTGAGGTCCGCCGCCGCATCAGGGCGGGCCGCTGTCTCCGGGGGCGGGAGCCCGGCGGAGCCCAGGCTGTGCCCCTCTTCCCGGACCGGGGGCGGTTTCTTCCCGGCGGACGGCTGGCCCGGCGCATCCTCCCCGCCGCCCTCCGCCGCCATGGCCTGCGCGATCTTTTCTGCCAGCCCGGGGCCGGGCGCAGCCGCCTCCATCTGCCCGGCGGCGGGGGGGAGCTCCTGCTGCCCGGTCTTTGCCTCCTGTCTATCCGATGGGAAGGCCGGGGGGCCGGCCTGCCGCAATCCCTGGACATCCGGCTCCGCCATGCCTTCGGCGGTCCGGTCCGCGCCCCATGGTCCGGCCAGTGGGGCCGCGGCGGCCGGGGCATCGGCTGCCAGGGTCCGGGGGGCCTGTCCGGAGGGCTCCGTCGCCGGGGGCCAGTGCGGAACCGCCGGCGCCATGGCGGCTGTGCCGACAACCTCGTCGGGGGACGGGTTCTCGTCCTCCTGCTCCTGGGCAAAGGCGTCGTCCGGCGCGGCCTGGACCTCGTCCTCCTCCGCCCGTTCGGCGTACCCGGCCAGGAGGCTTTGGAAGGGAATGAGCTGCGCTGTCTCCGCCGGACACCAAGGCTCCGGGCCCCCGACCCGGCACTCCGTCCGGGGCCCGGCCTGCGGGGCAAGCCCCGGCATCTCCACTGCGTTCATTCGGGTCACCGCCTTTCTCCGCGGGGCATCGCCCCGCCTAGCTGAGCATGATCTGGGTGAGTTCCGCCGCCGCGGCCGCCTCCATCCGCCCCATCAAGAGGGCGGACGGAGCCGACTGCATGTGGTATAAAATCAGGCAGACCTCCATGGGGTTTTCCATGTCCGCCAGGATAGAGGCGGCCCCGTCCGGGTCCATTTTAGAATAGATGGCGCCAATCCGCCTGATGTCGGCCTGTTTTTCTTCGGACAGGTCCTGAAGGGTCTCCTGAAAGCCACGGGCCTCTCCGCCGGAGTCCTGGAGCGCCTGCCCGGCCTCCAGCGCGGCGATTTTATCCTCCAACCACCGCTCCCGGCCGGTCAGGCTCTCCTCCCGGGCCGCAAGCTCCCGCTCTCTGGCGGCCACCAGGGCCTCCCGTTCCTCCAGGGTCGGTCCGGACGGGGCGGTGGGCGATACAAGGCCGGCCAGCTCCAGCGCGGGGGTGAGGGCCCCCGAGAAGTACAGCGCAGCCGCCGCGGCCCCCAAGGCCAGGAGGACAACCAGCGGGGCAAGCAGCTTCCTGCCCATCCCCTCGCCCTTCTTCCCGGCCTTGGGCGGAGCCTCACGCCTCGCCTTGCCGAAGTTCACACGGCCGCCGCCGGGCTTAAAAGTGTCCTCAAACTCCTTTTGGCGGCTGTCGTCCTGGAGCCGCTGGGGACTCTGTTCGGTTTTTTGCGCTTCCTTCATGTCCTCAACTCCCTGCCGGCCGGCCCGGCGTGTCCGCCCCCCCTGCCAGGTGGAAGGAGAGGATGTCCTCCCTGACGCCGAGCTCCCGCCTGGCCTCTTCCGCGCGGTGCTCCAGGTGCCGTTTGCGGCGCAGCTTTTCCAGCACCTTGATCTCCTTGTGGACCTCCACCAGGGCGGTCTGCCTCCGGACCGCCTCTTCCCGGGCCCGGTCAACCCTCCGCCCGGCCGCCGAGATCATGCGCTGGAGCTCTTCAAAATAAATGGCATGGGCCTCAAAATCCCCGACGGTCGTCCCCGTTCGGGCCTTACGCGCGTAGCGCCCGCTCTCTTCGGCCAGGGTCCGGTCCAACCGCGCCTTTTCGTCCTCGGCCTCCGCCAGGGCGGCTTGCGCCGCGGCATATTCGGCTTGCAGCTTGTCTCGGATTGTCTGCTTGACCTGAAAGAGCGATTCCAACGCAAAGACAAACTGTCTCATCCGCTTGCCCGCCCAATGGCCGCCATCCGCGCCTGAACCGCCTCATAGGGGGCGGGCTCGTCCACGCCC
>CAYPZF010000161.1:0-3146 GCA_964415275.1 uncultured Oscillospiraceae bacterium
GCAGCTACGACCTGGAAAAGCTGGGGATGACCTACTATAATCAGGTGTTTCGCAAGACCGCCGACTACACGGCGCCCGGCGTCTTTGGGCCGCTGGCCGACCTGTCGGCGCCGACGGGGGCCATGCTGTCCCACTGGGCCCTCATCGGCGCCCTCCGTGATACGCTCACGGAGCGGCTGGAGGCGCTGGGGATGCACCGGCTCTACCACCAGGTGGAGCTCCCCCTGTGTCTGGTGCTGGCCCGCATGGAGCGGGCGGGCTTTTTGGTGGACCGGAAGGCACTGTCCGACTTCGGCGCGATGCTTTGCACCCGCATCGACGGTGTGAAGGATACCATTTACGGGCTGGCCGGGGACGTGTTTAACATCAACTCCACCCAGCAGCTGGGCTGCGTTCTGTTTGACAAGCTGGGCCTGCCGCCGGTCAAAAAGACAAAGACGGGGTACTCCACCAACGCGGAGGTGCTGGAAAAGCTGCGGGGTCTTCACCCGATTGTCGAGGCCATCCTGGAGTACCGCCAGCTCACCAAGTTAAATTCCACCTATGTGGAGGGGCTCTCCAAGGTGATTCCGCCGGATGGGCGGGTGCACACCACCCTCCAGAACACCGTCACCGCCACGGGCCGCCTCTCCTCCGCCGAGCCCAACCTGCAAAACATCCCGGTGCGCACCGAGCTGGGCGCCGAGCTGCGCAAGATGTTTGTGGCGCCGCCCGGGCGGGTGCTGGTAGACGCCGATTACTCCCAGATTGAGCTGCGCCTGCTGGCCCATATCTCGGGGGACACGGCGATGATTGAGGCCTTCCGGTCCGGGCAGGACATCCACACCGTCACCGCCTCCCAGGTGTTCGGCGTGGCGCCTGCCGACGTGACCCACGAGATGCGCCGCAGGGCCAAGGCGGTGAATTTCGGCATCGTCTACGGCATCTCCGCCTTCTCCCTCAGCCAGGACATCGGGGTGTTCCCCAGCGAGGCCAAGGAGTATATGGACCGGTATTTTGAGACCTACCACGGCGTCCGGTCTTATATGGAGGACATTGTAAAGCAGGCGAAGAAAGACGGTTATGTCTCCACCCTTCTGGGCCGCCGCCGGTGGCTGCCCGAACTGAACGCCTCCAATTACAACGTGCGCTCCTTCGGGGAGCGGGTGGCCCTCAATATGCCCATCCAGGGCACCGCGGCCGACGTGATCAAGCTGGCTATGCTCCGCGTAGACCAGGCGCTGCGGCAGGAGGTCCCGGACGCCCGGCTGATTTTACAGATACACGATGAGCTGGTGGTGGAGTGCCGGGAGGAGGACGCCGAACGGGTGAAGGAGCTGCTCCGGCGGGAGATGGAGTCGGCGATGCCGCTGTCCCCCCCTCTGGCCGCCGAGGCCGGCGCGGGGAAGAGCTGGGCGGAGGCGACTTGAGATGGCTTTCCGGCTGATTCCCATGGACGAGGGCCATTTGCCCGCCGTCGCCGCCTTGGAGCGGGCCTGCTTCTCCCACCCCTGGACCGAGGCCATGCTGTTGGAGGAGCTCCGCGGCGAGGCCGCCCTCTATCTCGTGGCGGCGGGGGAGGACGGCACCGTGCTGGGGTATGCCGGTATGCGGGCGGTGGCGGGCGAAGGATACCTCCACAATGTGGCGGTGGCCGCGTCCGCCCGCCGTCAGGGCGTGGCCGATGCGCTGATCGGCGCCCTGTGCCGGCATGGGCGGGCCGGGCTGGCCTTCCTCACGCTGGAAGTGCGCGCCTCCAACGCCGCCGCCGTCGCTCTCTATGAAAAACACGGCTTTGCCGTCGTCGGACGGCGAAAAAACTATTATGACGCGCCCCGTCAGGACGCGCTTCTCATGACACTGGAGTTCACCTGAGGGGAGCCACGCGGGCGGAGCGGCGCGCAGGGGCCCGCCCCGCGGGGCGGGCCGGAAGAGGAGAGAGGGAACCATGCGTATTTTAGCCATAGAGTCCTCCTGCGACGAGACCGCCGTGGCAGTGGTGGAGAACGGCAGAACCGTACTGGCCGACTGCGTCGCCTCCCAGGCGGACATGCACGCCACTTACGGCGGCGTCGTGCCCGAAATCGCCTCCCGCAAGCACATTGAGGTCATTGCCGGTCTGGCCGACGAGGCCCTGCGCCGGTCGGGGCTGGGCAGGGGCGGGGTGGACGCCGTGGCGGTGACCTACGCTCCGGGCCTCATCGGTGCCCTGCTGGTGGGCGTGAGCTTCGCCAAGGCGGCGGCCTTCGCGCTGGACGTGCCCCTCATCCCGGTCCACCACGTGCGGGGGCACATCGCGGCCAACTACATTGCCCATCCGGATTTGGAGCCCCCCTTTCTGTGCCTGTGTGTCTCGGGCGGCACCACCCTGATTGTAGACGTGAGGGGGTACACCGATATGGCGGTGCTGGGCGCCTCCCGGGATGACGCGGCGGGGGAGTGCTTTGACAAGGTGGCCCGTGTGCTGGGCCTGGGCTACCCCGGCGGCGCGCCCCTGGACAAGCTGGCCGCCGGCGGCGACGAGAGCCGCTATGAGCTGCCGCGCGCCCGCGTCCAGGACCACCCCCTGGACATGTCCTTCTCAGGGCTCAAGACCGCCGTACTCAACCTGATTCACAACGCCGCGCAAAAGGGGGAGCAGCCGCATCTACCCGATCTGGCGGCCTCCTTTACCGCCGCCGTGAGCGATACCCTGGTCCCCCGGACCATGGCGGCGTCCCGCGCGGTGGGCTACGGCAAGGTGGCGGTGGTGGGCGGCGTGGCGGCCAACACCCGCATCCGGGCCGACCTGGAGCGGGCCTGCCGGGCTGCGGGGGACGCGCTCTATCTCCCCCCCCTCTCGCTGTGCGGGGACAACGGGGCGATGATCGGGAGCCAGGGCTACTATGAGTATTTGGCCGGCCGTGTGGGCGATATGTCGCTCAACGCCTTTGCCAACCGGGACATCGGCCTTGGCTGAGGACGGGAAGACCGGCCCGTGCCTCCCGCCGCCGGACCCTTTCTCGCATTATGTAAATGAAAAAGGGAAAGACCGAACCAAGGACGTCACGATACAGGAGATGCAAAAAAAAGGAAAAAGGCGGGCCTTGATTGGGGCGGGTTGGATCGACGGATGTGGAAAACTCTGTGGAGAATGTGTAAAACCCTTGAAATTCCAGCACATTATT
>CAYPZF010000162.1:0-3144 GCA_964415275.1 uncultured Oscillospiraceae bacterium
GCGCCGTGGGGCTGGGCACGTCGCCCTGGAGCACAAGCCGGGCGCGGTGGGGCCCGCCGTCCTCCCCTTCCTCAATCATGGGGGCGGCGGAGATCAGGGCCTGGGTATAGGGGTGCCTGGCGTTTGCGTAGATGTCGCCGGCGGGCAGCAGCTCCACAATCTTGCCCAGGTACATGACCCCCACCCGCTGGCAGCAGTGCTCCACCACGCTGAGGTTGTGGGAGATAAACAGATAGGTGAGGCCCAGCTGCGCCTGGATGTCCTGGAGCAGATTAATGACCTGGGCCTGGATGGACACATCCAGAGCGGAAACCGGCTCGTCACACACAATAAACTTGGGCCGCAGCGCCAGCGCCCGGGCGATGCCCACCCGCTGCTTCTGCCCCCCCGACATCTCATGGGGATAGCGGTCCAGATAGCTCTGGGACAGGCCCACCATATCGCACAGCTCCCGCGCCTTGCCCCGGCGCTCCTCTTCGGTGTGGAGGCGGTGGATGGCGTAGGGCTCTGTTAAAATATCCATGACCTTCCGCCGGGGGTTGAGGCAGGAAGAGGGGTCTTGAAAGATCATCTGGGCCTCGCAGCGAAACCCGGTGAGCGCCCTGCCCTTCAGGGCGGAGATATCGCGCCCCTCGAAGTAAATGCTCCCCCCCGTGAGAGGGTAGAGACGCAGCAGCATCTTCCCCAGGGTGGATTTGCCGCAGCCGGACTCCCCAACCAGGCCGAAGGTCTCACCGCGCCGGATGGCGAGGTCCACACCGTCCACAGCGTACAGCGTGGCCTTGCGTCCACGCTCCTTTTTCACCGTAAAGTGCTGCTTGGCGCCCTCGGTGCGGACCAGAATATCCTGCTCCATTTAAGCGTCACCTCCGTTTTCCCGGAGGAAACATCTCACCGCCCTGCCGTCCGGTGTGGACGTGAGGGGCGGGTGCTCCTGCCGGCAGCGGGCGGTGGCATAGCGGCACCGGGGATGGAAGTGACAGCCCGCGGGCATCTTGTCCAGATCGGGCACCATCCCCTCAATGACCTCCAGCCGCCCGTTGGGCCGCCCCATCTTCGGCAGAGCGCCAATCAGGCCCTCGGTGTACGGATGCCGCGGCGCGCGGAAGAGGTCGCGCACCGGCGCCACCTCCACCACCTCACCTGTGTAGACCACCACCACCCGGTCGCAAAAGTCGGAGACCAGCCCCAGGTCGTGGGTGATCATGATGATGCCCATGCTTTTGCGCCTGCGGATGTCCTTCATCAGCTCCAGAATCTGGGCCTGAATGGTCACGTCCAGGGCGGTGGTGGGCTCGTCCGCGATTAAAAGGGCCGGGTCGCACGCCAGGGCAATGGCGATCATAACACGCTGGCGCATGCCGCCGGAGAGCTGGTGGGGATACTCCTTCAGCCGCTGCCGCGCGTCCGGAATCTCGCACAGCTCCAGGAGGCGGAGCGCCTGCTCCATCGCCTCTTTCCTGGTCGCGTCGGTGTGCAGCCGGATGGCCTCCGCAATCTGTCTGCCGCAAGTATGTACGGGGTTGAGCGAGGTCATCGGCTCCTGAAAAATCATGGCAATCTCCTTGCCGCGCACCGACTGCATCTCCCGCTCGCTCAGCCTCAGCAAATCGGCCCCGTGAAACAAAATCTCCCCCTGAACCCTCACGCCGGCGCGGGGGAGCAGCCGCATCACCGCCAGAGAGGTGACGCTTTTGCCGCTGCCCGATTCCCCCACAATGCCCAAGGCCTCATTATGCTCCACGTGGAAGGACAGATTTGAAATCGCCCGGGCCGTGCCGGCCTCCCCTCCAAAATCCACCGTTAAATTCTTGACTTCCAAGAGATTATCCAAGCGCCTGTCCCCCAGATCTGTTCCCCCACGGGGGCACCGCTTGCCGTCCCCCGTGTATAAGAATATTTTATTTTACCCCTTTTTGCGCCCCTTTTCAAGGGGAACCCGGACAAAATCCCTTTTCCCGGTCATTCAATGTGCACGTGGCTGTTGATATGGTCCATACAGTAACAATAATAGCCGTTGCACTTGGAGCAGTACCGGAATTCCAGGTCCGGGAATTCCGTGTCGGTCCGGCCGCAGACGGCGCACTTATGCAGGTATCCCTTTTTCTCCCGGGCGTGCTTTTGCGCGGTCTTGAAGTTGACCGTCTGCCTGGAGGTCCGGCGCTGGGCGCGCCGCGCCAGACGGCCCGTCACGCGCCGGATGTCCGACCAGAAAAAGAGGGCGTAGTTGACCAGCGAGGCCAGGTTGGCGGGCAGGATCAGGGGCAGCATGAAGGCCCAAAGCCCCCGCGGCAGGCTGATGATATCCCACACCATGACAACGACATAGAAGATGGCCAGCCACTTCGCCTTGACCGGCAGGATGAAGTACAGCCGCAGCTGGACGTCCGGGTAGAGCGTGGCAAAGGCCAGGAACAGGGAGAGGTTGACCTGGTACATGGTGATGGTGGGCGCGCCCCAGACATAGACCAGGTCCCCCATAAAGAAGCCGCCGATGAAGCCGGCAATGAGGGTAAGCCCCGCGCCGCAGAAATAGAACAGGTTGAACTTCGCGGTGCCCCAGGTCTGCTCCATGGTGGTACCCAGGAAATAGTAAAAAAAGAGAGAGACGACAAACCAGAGCGGCGACGCCGCGTTGGGCACCAGAACAAAGGTGACAAGACGCCAGACCTGCCCGCGGAGAATCAGCGCCGGGTGAAAGCCCAGCAGAGCGGAGCAGGCGTTGCCGCTGAACATATCCAGCAAAAACACGGCGGCGTTTGCAAACACGATGTATCTCATCAGCCCCGGAATTCCAAACCGGGGATGCCGATACGCGAACCGGTCCAGCCAGCTGTCGATGCTGCGCAAAGCAATCTCTCCCTCTTAAATCATGTCACCCTATATTTTACTTGCTCTACAGGAAAAAATCTATAGGAAAGTGTAAACAAAGGCTGGCCGGTCGTTTAATACGCGGAGTATAATCTCCTTGGCGCGGCCCGCTCCTTCCGCAGGGCCGCCGCCAGAGCCCCGTGCTGACCGGCCCGTTCTTTTTTCTTTTTCTTAAAAGATGGCGAAAACAGAGAAAAAGGACGGGGGTTTTTCTCGTTTTTCTCCGCGCGGCGGCTTCATTTTATTTACATAATTTTTACGTGTAACAGAGAC
>CAYPZF010000163.1:0-3132 GCA_964415275.1 uncultured Oscillospiraceae bacterium
CCTTGATGCGGCAGGCGGTGTAGAACCGGTGAAAGTCACCGGCCAGGGCCACCAGATAGCGGTTGATGCGGGAGGGGTCATAGTCCCGGGCGGACAGGCGGATTTCCTCGGGGAGGAGAGAGAGGCTTTTCATAAGCGCCAGCTCTTCAGGGGCGGTCATCAGCGTCACATCCACCTCGCTGGCCGGGGGGACGGTCCAGCCCTCCTCGGCCAGCCGGGCCACAAGGGTGCAGATTCGGGCGTGGGCGTACTGGACGTAATAGACCGGGTTTTCGCTGTCCTGCCGCACCGCCAGGTCCAGGTCGAACACCAGGTGGTTGGTGGGCTTGGCGTTGAACCCGAAGCGGGCGGCGTCCACGGAGATTTCGTCCAGCAGGTCGGCCAGGGTGATGGACTTGCCGGAGCGCTTGGAGACCTTGACCTCCTTGCCGTCCTGGAGGAGCTGCACCAACTGCATGATGAGAAAGGTGAGGGTCTTGTGCTCCATCCCGAGGGCGGGGGCGCTCATCGTGGCGGCAAACCGGAGGGCGTGCCCGTGGTGGTCGGCGCCCCAGACGTCGATGACCTGGTCAAAGCCGCGCACCAGGAACTTGTTGCGGTGGTAGGCAACGTCCACCGCGTAATAGGTATACAGTCCGTTGGCCCGGCGCAGGACCTCGTCCTTGTCGGCGCCGAAATCGGTGTTGCGCAGCCACAGGGCGCCGTCCTTCTCGTAGGTGCAGCCCGCCGCCTCCAGGAGCGCCACCGTCTCGTCCACATAGCCGCTCTCGTGGAGGGAGGACTCCAAGAACCACCGGTCGTACCGGATGCCGTACCGGGCCAGGTCGGTCTGCATCTTGCTGATGTTGTAGACCAGGCCAAACTCCCGCATGACCTCTCGGCGCTCTTCGGCGGGGACATCCAGATACCGGGCGCCAAACTGCTCGTAAAAGAGTATGGCCAGGGCGCGGATGTCCTCCCCGTGATACCCGTCCTCGGGGAAGGGCACGGCGTCCTCCCCCCGGAGGAGCTGGATATAGCGGGCCTCCACGGAACGCGCGAATTTTTCCACCTGGCTGCCCGTGTCGTTGACATAAAATTCACGCCACACGTCGTAGCCGGCCCGCTCCAGCACGGCGGCCATGGTGTCCCCCAGCACGCCGCCCCGGGCGTTGCCGATGGTCATGGTGCCGGTGGGGTTGGCGGAGACAAACTCCACCATCACCTTTTTGCCGCGGCCCTCGTCGATGGCGCCGTAAGCGCTTCCCTCGGCCTCAATGTCGGCCAGCACGTCGCCGTACCACTTGTGGCCCAGAAAAAAGTTGAGAAAGCCGGGGCCCGCCAGCTCGGCGCGGCTAAAGTAGGTGCCCTCCAAATCCAGGTGGTCCAAGATGGCTTGGGCCACCGTCCGGGGCGCCATGCCCATGGGCTTGGCCGCCGCCAGGGCAAAGGAGGTGGCGTAATCGCCGTGCCTGACGTCCTTGGGGACCTCCACCACGCCGCCGATGGACAGGCCGGACGGCAAAACTCCGGCTGCGGCGGCCTTTTCATAGGCCGCCCCGGTGAGGGCGGAGACCTGGGCTTTGGCGGCTTGCGTCAAATTGGACATAAAAACACCCCTACGATTTGATGCGGGAGGCAGGTTCCCGCACGCTGATCCGAAATGCGTTTTCCCCCGCGACAGCGTGGTCAATCTCAATGGCGTAGTTGATTTCAATGCTGCCGCCGCACTCCTCCAGTGTGGACCGGGCCCGGCGGGTGTTGACTCCCACAGTGAGGGCGCCGTTGGGGGTTTCGTAGAGGGACAGATGCTTGCGCCCCTCCTCGAAAATCATCTGGGAATTGACCACACCCACCCGCAGCAGCGTTATACGGTCCCGCTGAATCTGAAAGGTGGTGAGGGTGCCGTCCAGGCCGGTGACGGGACTTTCCTGATAAGAGAGGGAATACCCCTCCTCAGCGCTGCCGACGAGTCGGCCCTCTGTGACAAGGTCGATGACCTCATCTTCCATATCTTCAAAGGACTGGAGGCCCCTGATGGAGATGATGACCGGTTTATCCATAAGCGAAGTACACCTCGATTCATCGGAAATGCACATCATTATACATGAATCCAAAGCGGCTGTAAAGGCTTTCTTCAAAAACCCCCCTGAAGGGCGGACCTCCGCCGCTCAGGGGGGCTGCCTGGGGTCAGCGCATCAGGGAGCAGACCAGATCGGTGTAGGCGGCGGGGTCGGGCAGGGGCAGGTCGGCAATCAGAAGGGCTTGGCTGTAGAGTAGCTCGGCGTATTTCTTGGCCAGGTCCCTGTCCTCGTCCACCGCCGAACGCAGCGCGGCAAAGGCGCCCGAATCCGGGTTGAGCTCCAGTACGCGCTCTGCCTTCATGGGCATACCGCCCTCCAGCTTGGAGAAGTACTTTTCCATCTCCAGGGAGACGGGGCCGGTGGCGGTCATGCACACCGCGCCCGATTTGAGGATGCGGGAGAGCCGGACCTCCTGGACCCGGTCGCCCAGGGTCTCCTTGACGAAGTCCAGCACGTCCTTGTTTTCCTCGGTTTTTTTCTCGGTCTCCGCCTTTTGGGCATCGGTCTCGGGCAGGGCGTCGTCCTCACTCACCGATTTGAAGGGCTTGCCGTCCAGCTCGCCCAGGGTCTGGATGACAAACTCGTCCACATGCTCCGTGAGGTAGAGCACCTCATAGCCCGCGTCCAGAACCCGCTCGGCCTGGGGCAGGCGGGCGGCCTTTTCGGCGCTCTCCGCGCTGGCGTAGTAGACGAACTTCTGGGACTCCGGCATCCTGCCCTGGTATTCGGCCAGGGTGCCCCGCTTGTTCTCCCGGGAGGACCAGAAGAGCAGCAGGTCCTTGAGGAGCTCCTTATGGGCGCCGTAGTCGGCCACCATGCCGTATTTGATCTGGGGGCCAAAGGCGTCCCAGAAGGTCTCGTACCGCTCCCGCTGCTCCGTCTGGAGCTTCAGGAGCTCGGCCTTGATTTTCTTTTCCAGGTTGGCGGCGATGACCCTCAGCTGCCTGGTGTGCTGGAGCACCTCGCGGGAGATGTTGAGAGAGAAGTCCTGGGAGTCCACAACGCCCTTCACAAAGCGGAAGTGGTCGGGCAGCAAGTCGGCGCACTTGTCCATGATGAGCACGCCGGA
>CAYPZF010000164.1:0-3106 GCA_964415275.1 uncultured Oscillospiraceae bacterium
CGGAAAAGGGAGACCCCCACGCGGTGGAGGCTGCGTAAAATCTCCACCGCCTTATCGGTGACGGGATAGGGCTCTCGGCCCACAATCCCTTCAAAGGCCGCCATGGTGGGCGGCATCGCGCCGCCGATCCGGGAGCGCACCCGCTCCATGGCGGCGTGCAGCTCCTGAGGCGTGTGAGAGCAACGGTAGGCCCTCCTGGCGGGCAGGGACTCAGGCGGCTTTGTGAGATAATCCCGCCCGACGACATAGCGGCGCTCCAACTCTCCCAGCACCGATTTGATCTTGCAGTAATTCTCGTCCCGCTGGCGGGCCTCCAGCGAGGCGATGAGCTGTTCCATCTCCGAAAGGGCCTCCTCGTCGTGGATGGAGAGCAGCATCCGGGTCTTGATATACAGCAGATGGGCCGCCATCGCCACAAACTCACTGGCCACCTCTAGGTCCAGGCTCTTGCGCCGCTCCATCCAGTCCAGATATTGCTCCAGCAGGAGAGAGATTTGAATGTCCTTGACTTCCATTTTGTTTTTACTGAGCAGCTGGAGAATCAGATCCAGAGGGCCCGTAAAGTCCTCCATGCCCTCCGCCCTGGCCTTGACCACGCCCTCCAGATGATAGATCGGACCTTCCATCGCACCCACCTCCCTACAGCGCCAAGGCGAGGATGTCAAACGGCCAGCGGGAAATGGAGAGAAGGCCGTTTAACAAGGCGGTACGCACCGCGTAGAGCGCTGTGTCCAACACGCCGAAATAGAGCAGCGCCATGAGAACAAAAATCCCGTAGCGCTCATACCGCAACAATCTGTAATAGATCCGGTCGGGCAAAAAGACGCCCAACCCCTTGGAGCCGTCCAGCGGCGGGAAGGGAATCAAATTAATGACCCCAAGCCCCAGGCTGAGGACTGCCAGCAGAAGGAGAAACTCCGCCGCGGGGAGCAGGAACGCAAGCGCCGACAGCCGGGAGACATAAATGCCGTAACACACGGACCGCAGGAGCAGGGCCACATAACTGAGCAGGAGGTTGGACAGGGGCCCGGCCAGGGCGGTGATTGCCATGCCGGCCTTAGGGTTGCGAAAATACCGCGTGTCCACCGGCACCGGCTTGGCCCAGCCAAACCCGGCCACCAGCATCATGAGCGCGCCGAAGGGGTCGATATGGCGCAGGGGGTTGAGGGAAAGCCGGTGTTGTTGCTTGGCGGTGGGGTCACCCAGCAGATAGGCGGCAAACCCATGGCTCATCTCATGCACCGCGATGCACAGGAGGACCGCAACAATCCGCAGCAGAAAGGACCCCATCCCGGACCAGTCCATCTGTCCTATAAAATTGGACCAGGCGTTCCCCACAAGCGTTCCCCCCATTTTTATTCTATTATATCATTTTTTTGTTCAAATACAAGTTTTTCCTGGGGTCCGGCCAACCGGGCGGCCAGGGCGGCAAACGCGGGGATGTCAAGGGTTTCCCCCCGCACATCGGGCGAGAAACCGCAGTCCGCGATGACCTGCCGCAGCGCCTCTTTTTCTCTTTTGCCGCCAAAGGCGGCGGAGAGCCCGTTTAAAAGGGTCTTGCGCCGCTGGGCGAAGGAGGCGCGCACCACCTTGAAGAAGAAGGCCTCGTCCTCCACCTCGGCCGGGGCGGGCCGGGGCGCCATCCGAATCACGGCTGAGGTTACCTTTGGCGCCGGTAAAAAACAGTCGGGGGGTACGTCAAAGAGTATCTCGCACCGGGCGTGATATTGGCAAAACACGGAGAAGGCGCCGTAGGCGCCGGTCCCCGGCGCGGCGCAGATGCGCTCCGCCACCTCCCGCTGCACCATCAGGGTGAGGGCCTCAAAACAGCCAGCCTCCAGCAGGGCGGTGATGACCGGGGTGGTGATGTTGTACGGCAGGTTGGCGCAGACCATGGGCCGCAGCCCCTCCAGCTTTTCCTTCGCCAGCGCCCGGATATCCAGCTTCAGGATGTCGCCATGGACCACCTCCACGTTGGGGCAGTCCCTCAGCGTCTCCGCCAGAACGGGGAGCAGGGTCCGGTCGGTCTCCACCGCCACCACCTTGCCCGCCGCCCGGGACAGCCGCACGGTGAGGGGGCCGATGCCGGGGCCAATCTCCAGCACGCCGCAGTCTGGTGCCACACCGGCCCCCGCCACGATGTCCCGGGGCACCCAGTCGGCGATGAGAAAGTTTTGCCCCAGACGCTTGGAGAAACGAAACCCGTGCCGCCCCAACAGCGCCTTTATATCGCTGATCTGACAGAGATTCATACCGCACCTCCCGGCACCGCTTACAAAAATAAAGAGTATTTAGTATATCATGAATGGCCCCGTTTCGCAATAAGACGAACAGGAGCGCGGCAAAACCCGGGCGGAGCCCCTTCCCGGGCGCAACGGGGGAGGTGAACTTCCATGTCCAAGCGCAAAATCCGCTTTTCCTTCATAGGATGGAGACAAAAGGAGGTTTTGCCATGCCTACCATCTATCTTTCCCCCTCCACTCAGGAATTCAACCTGTATGTAAACGGAGGCACTGAGGAGGAGTGGATGAATCGTCTGGCCGACGCCATGGTACCCTATCTCACGGCGTCCGGCATTCAATATGTCCGCAACACGCCAGATATGACCGCCGCTTCCTCCATCCAGGCCTCCAACGCGGGCAACTTCGACCTGCACCTTGGCCTGCACTCCAACGCCGCGCCGGAGAACCTCTACGGCCAGCTGCGCGGCATATTGGTCTACCACTACCCCGGCAGCGTGTCCGGCACGCGGGCGGCCGAGATCATGGCCAACAACCTGAGGGTGATCTACCCCCTCCCCAACAATGTGCGCACTGAGAGCACCACCGCCATCGGGGAGGTCCGCCGGGTGCGGGCACCCTCGGTGTTCCTGGAGCTGGGCTACCACGACAATCCGGATGACGCTACCTGGGTCCTGCAGAACCTGGACGCCATCGCTCGCAACCTTGTCCTCTCCCTCACCGAATACTTTGGCATCCCCTTCCTCTTCCCCGTCCCCCCCAGAAACGCCGTGGTGGATGTGAACTGGGGTTACCTCAATATCCGCGCGCGGCCGGCCATCGGTGCCCCGGTCATCGCCAGAGCATACGACGGCGCCCAGCTTACA
>CAYPZF010000165.1:0-3088 GCA_964415275.1 uncultured Oscillospiraceae bacterium
GGCCCTGGCCCGTGCCGCCGAAAAAGGAGGTGCTGTACAATGATGGAGATCCTGCATTGCACCGTCAACGGCAGGCCGGTGGAGGTGGGGTACGATCCCCGGGAGTCTCTGGCGGACACCCTGCGGACGCGGCTGGGCCTCACCAGCGTGAAAAAGGGCTGTGAGGTGGGCGAATGCGGCGCCTGCACCGTTCTGGTGGACGGTGCGGCCATCGACTCCTGCATCTACCTCACCTGCTGGGCCGAGGGCAAGTCCATCCTCACTGTGGAGGGCCTTGCCGATGACAACGGCACGCTCTCCCCCATTCAGCGGGCCTTTGTGGAGGAGGCCGCCGTCCAGTGCGGCTTCTGTACGCCGGGCATCATCATGTCCGCCGTGGAAATTGTGGGCTCCGGCAAGGCCTACACCCGGGACGAGCTGCGCAGGCTCATCTCCGGCCACCTCTGCCGCTGCACCGGCTATCAGAACATCTTAAACGCTGTGGAGCGGGCGGTGAATGAGGTCAATGCCTTTTTAAACAAATGAGGAGACTGTTGATTTGGACGTAATGCAATGGCTCACGGAGACCGAGCTGGGGAAGGCCGTCTTCACCGCCCTGGTCTCCATGATTCCGGTGGTAGAGCTGCGGGGCGGCATTCCCTTTGGCGTGGGCACCCTGGGCCTTGGCCCGTGGACCGCCTTTTTTTCCAGTGTCGCGGGCAATATGCTGCCCGTCCCGTTTATTGTCGTCTATATCAGACGCATTTTCAAATGGCTGCGGGGCCGCCACGCCAAGCTGGACCGCCTGGTCTCCCGTCTGGAGGCCCGCGCCCACCTCAAGGGGAGGCTCGTCACGCGGTACCGTCTGCTGGGCCTCTGCATTCTGGTGGCCATCCCCCTGCCGGGTACCGGCGCCTGGACCGGCAGTCTGGTGGCCGCCTTCCTGGACCTTCGCCTGCGCGACGCTTTCCTCTCCATCTTTTTTGGCGTGATCCTGGCCGGCTTTGCCGTCATGGGGATTACCTACGGGTTCGCGTTCTTCTTTTAGCTCTTTGGGCACAAGGCACCTCCGACGCATACAATATGAGTACGGAGGTGCTCTTTATGGACGCGTATTTGGATGTTGTGCTCGCCCTGCTGGCCGCCGGGGGGCTTCTGGCCCTCGGCTGGCTGCTGTTCGGGCGGCTGATTGCCCCCGTCTGCCCCCCCAACGGCGCCGCGCCCACCTTCGCCGTGGTGCTGGCGCAGGCGGATGGCGAGGGGCTGGAACAGGCGGTCAACAGCCTGCTCTGGCTGCGGGACGGGAAGCTGGCCGGCTTTACCGTGGTGCTGGCCGACTGCGGCCTCTCCTCCAAGGGGCTGGCCGTGGCGGAGACCTTGCTGCGCCAATCCGACATGGTGGTGCTTTGCCCCATTGACCAGATGTCACAATACATACAAGAGGGATCTATAAACAATGGACGATGCAGCCCAGGCTCAACTGCATATTGAGGGCACCGTAACCGCCGTGGTCTTCCGCAATGAGGAAAACGGCTATACCGTGCTGCGCCTGGACAGCGGCGATGAGGGGGAGGTTACGGTGGTGGGCTATCTGCCCGGTGTCACGCCGGGGGAGGGCCTCACCGTGTCCGGCCAGTGGGGGCGGCACAGCGCCTACGGCACCCAGTTTAAAGCGGAGACCGTTGAGCGCCGCCGGCCCACCGGGGAAAAGGCGCTCTATGATTACCTGTCCTCCGGGGCCATCCGGGGGGTGGGCACCGCCACCGCCCGGCGGCTGGTGGAGACCTTCGGCTCCGATGTCCTGACTGTGCTGGAGGAGACCCCTGAGCTGCTCACCCGCATCCGGGGCATCACCCGCAAGCGGGCCCTTGCCATTGGAGAGGCCTACCGCCTTCAGATGGGGATGCGTCTGCTGCTGGAATTCCTCACCGGAAACGGGCTCTCTCCCCACCTGGCCATGCCCCTCTACCGCCGCTTCGGCAACCGGGCGCTGGACGCGCTGCGGGGGGACCCCTACCTTCTTGTGGACGAGGAGCTGGGGGTGGACTTTTCCGCGGCCGACACCCTGGCTTTTTCTCTGGGCCGGGAAGCCGGCGACGCCCGCCGACTGGAAGCCGGCCTCCTCTTCGAGCTGAACCACAACCTGGGCAACGGCCATGTTTTTCTGCCCCGGGGCAAGCTCCTCCGGGCCACCGGGCAGCTGCTCCGGCTGGAGCCGTCGGAGCTGGAGGGGGCGCTGGACGCCCTGATTGACCGGGGAGAGGTCATCGAGGAGGCCATTGCCGGGGAATCCGCCTGTTATCTGGCTCAGCTCTACGGCTGCGAGTGCTACGTGGCCGCCCGGCTGACGGAGATGGCGGGGGAGGAGCTGCGCCCCCCCGCCGGACTGGACAACCTCATCTCCTCCATTGAGCGGGAACAGGGCATTGCCTACGCGCCCCAGCAGCGCCGCGCCGTGGAGCTGGCGGCCCGGCGGCAGGTCATCCTGCTCACCGGCGGGCCGGGCACCGGTAAGACCACCTCCCTGCGGGGGGTGCTGGCCCTGTTCGACGCCCTGGGACTGGAAACCGCCCTGGCCGCCCCCACGGGCCGGGCCGCGAAACGCCTGAGCGAGATTTGCGCCGCCGAGGCCTCCACCATCCACCGCCTGCTGGAGACCCAATTTGACCCGGTCACCGGCCAGCTCTCCTTCGCCCGGGGCGAGGACGACCCCCTGCGGGCCGACGCCGTTATCGTGGACGAGACCTCCATGGTGGACATCATCCTGATGCAGGCCCTCCTGGCCGCGCTGCGGGGGGATTGCCGCCTGGTCCTGGTGGGCGACCCCGACCAGCTCCCCTCCGTGGGGCCGGGCAACCTGCTCTCCGATTTGATCCGCAGCGAGACCCTGCCCACCGTACGCCTGAGCGAGGTGTTCCGCCAGGCCGCCGAGAGCGCCATCGTGCGCAGCGCCCACCAGGTCAACAGCGGTCAGTGCCCCGACCTGTCCAACGGGCAGAGAGACTTTTTCTTCCTGCGGCGCGCCGACGCCGCCCGGACGGCGGAGACCATCGTGGAGCTGTGTCAGACCCGCCTGCCCCGGAACGCGGGCATTCTTCCCAGTCAGATC
>CAYPZF010000166.1:0-2999 GCA_964415275.1 uncultured Oscillospiraceae bacterium
TTTATGTTATTATTGATTTAGATAAAAAATAACAGGAGGAAAAAACAATATGAATGTTAAGAGCGTGGAGAAGAAAGAGCAGAGCGCTGTAGAGCTTTTGGTTCAGGTGGGCGCGGAGGACTTTGACGCCGCCGTGGAAAAAGCCTACCGGAAACAGCGCGGCAGCATTGCGATTCCCGGATTTAGGAAAGGAAAGGCCCCCAGAAAAATCGTCGAGAGCAGGTACGGCGAGGGCATGTTCTATCCGGACGCCGTGGAAGAGCTCTATCCAAACGCTTTTCAATATGCCGTGGAGCAGGAGAACCTGGACGTGGTCGCCTATCCCAGCTGGGAGGTTCAGGAGGTCGGCAAGGACGGTGTGACCTATAAAATCACAGTGACCGTGCGGCCCCAGGCCAGCATTAAGGACTACAAGGGCCTGACCGCCGAAAAGCCGGAGCATCAGTTGACCGAGGCCGAGGTGGAGGCGGAGATGGAGCCCCTGATCAAGCAGGCCACCCGCTTGGTGGCCGCGGAGCGCCCCGCCCAGATGGGCGATGTCACCGTCATCGACTTTGAGGGTTTTTTGGACGGGGTGCCCTTTGAGGGCGGCCAGGCGGAGAACCACACCCTGGAGCTGGGCTCCCAGAGTTTTGTCCCCGGCTTTGAGGAGCAGGTGGCCGGCATGACGGCGGGCGAGGAGCGGGAGATTGCCCTCACCTTCCCCGAGGACTACTTTGGGGCCGAGCTGGCCGGCAAAGATGTGGTGTTCAAAGTAAAGCTCCACGAGGTCAAAGAGTATATAAAGCCCGTCATCGACGACGAGTTTGTCAAGGATGTCTCCGAGTTCGAGACCCTGGCCCAACTAAGGGCCGACCTGGAGCAGAAGATCAACGAGCGCGCCGAGCAGACCTGCCGCCAGCAGTTTGAGGGCAACCTGATCGCCAAGCTGGTGGAGCGGATGGAAGTGGAGATTCCCGACGCCATGGTGGACTATGAGGCCGACCGGATGGTGGAGGACTTTGGTGCCCGTGTGGAGCGGCAGGGCATCCCCTTCGACCGGTACCTGGAAATGACCCACTCCAGCCGCGAGGCCATGAGAGACCAGTTTAAAGAGAACGCCCTGCGCCAGATTCAGGCCAGGCTGGCTCTAGACGCCGTGGTTGCCGCGGAAGGGATTGTCATCACCGACGAGGAGATGGACGCCGAGTACGCCGCCCTGGCCTCCTCCTACCAGATGGAGGCCGATGTCATCAAAAAGATTGTGCCCCCCAAGGAGATTACCGGCGACCTGGGCCGCCGGAAGGCCATGGAGATTGTAGCCGACAGCGCCACCGCCGTAAAGCCCGAGGAGAAGGAGCCCTCTGCCGAAGAGGAAACGCCCGCCGCCGGGGAGGCCGAGGCAAAAACAGAGGAATAACCCCCTGCCCGGCGGGCATACTTTCTCTTGTATGCCCCGCGGACACCCGGGCGCCGAATGAAAAGGAGAAACAGTATGGCTTTGGTTCCTTATGTAGTGGAGCAGACCAGCCGGGGAGAGCGGTCCTACGACATCTTTTCCCGCCTGCTCAACGACCGCATTGTGCTTTTATCCGAAGAGGTGAACGACACCACCGCCAGCCTGGTCGTGGCCCAGCTGCTCTATCTGGAGGCCCAGGACCCGGACAAGGAAATTCAGTTCTACATCAACAGCCCCGGGGGATCAGTGACCTCGGGTATGGCCATCTACGATACCATGCAGTATATTAAGTGCGACGTGTCCACCATCTGTGTGGGCATGGCGGCCAGCATGGGCGCCTTTCTCCTCTCCTCCGGGGCGAAGGGGAAGCGGCTTGCCCTGCCCAACGCCGAGATTATGATTCACCAGCCCTCGGGCGGGACCAGGGGGCAGGCCTCCGACATCAAGATTCAGGCCGAGTGGATGCTGCGCACCCGCGAAAAGCTCAACCGTATCCTGTCTGAAAACACGGGGCGGCCCATAGAAGAGATTGCCCGGGACACCGAGCTTGACAACTTCATGCCCGCGGATGAGGCCGTGGCCTACGGTCTCATTGACAAGGTAATCCATAAGAGATAGAAACGAAGGGGTGGGGGCGTTGCCCCCGCCTCCTTGAGCAAGAGGTAATAAGATGGCAAAAAACGACGATAGAAAAGCAATCCGCTGCTCCTTCTGCGGCAAGCACCAGGACCAGGTCACCCGCATCATCGCGGGTCCGAGTGCGTATATCTGCAACGAGTGCGTCCATCTCTGCATGAGTATTTTGGACGACACCGACACGCCGGAGGGCCAGACCCGGGCCGACGTGCCCGACGTGCTCCCCACTCCCAAGGAGATAGAGGCGGCGCTGAACCAGTATATCATCGGCCAGGAGCGTGCCAAGGTGGCTCTGTCCGTGGCGGTATACAACCACTATAAGCGCATCTACTTCGGCGGCGGGGAGGACGTGGAACTCCAGAAGAGCAATATTTTGCTCATGGGGCCCACCGGGTCGGGCAAGACCCTGCTCGCCCAGACCTTGGCCCGGATTTTGAAGGTCCCCTTCGCCATCGCCGACGCCACCACCCTCACCGAGGCCGGCTATGTGGGCGACGACGTGGAGAATATCCTGCTGCGCCTGGTGCAGGCCGCCGACTACGACATTGAGCTGGCCGAGCGGGGCATTGTTTTTATCGATGAGATGGATAAAATCGCGCGGAAAAGCGAGAATACTTCTATCACCCGCGACGTCTCCGGCGAGGGTGTGCAGCAGGCCCTTCTGAAGATTTTGGAGGGGACCGTCGCCAATGTGCCCCCACAAGGCGGACGGAAGCATCCCCACCAGGAGTTTATCCAAATTAACACAAAAAACATCCTCTTTATCTGCGGCGGGGCCTTCGATGAGATCGAGAAAATCATAGAGCGGCGCATGGACCGGAAGAACATCGGGTTTGGAGGCGAGGTCAAGAGCAAAAAGGAGCGGGATGTCTCCGCCATCCTCCAGCAGGTCCAGCCCCACGACCTGCTCAAGTTCGGGATTATC
>CAYPZF010000167.1:0-2991 GCA_964415275.1 uncultured Oscillospiraceae bacterium
ATCGGCTTTGTCAGCAAATACTTTAACGGCGACGGCTTTTACCCGGAGCCCGGCGCCGCCCAGAGCCGGCAGTCCCCCTATTACCCCTGGTTCCGCTTTTCCCGCTGGCCCGACCGGTACGACGCCTGGTGGGGCATCTACTCCCTGCCCGCGGTGCGGGAGTCTGAGCCCTCCTATATGGACTATATCATTGAGGGGGAGGATAGCATCGTCCGCCGCTGGCTCCGGGCGGGGGCGGACGGCTGGCGGCTGGATGTGGCCGACGAGCTGCCCGACGCCTTTGTCCGCGCGCTCCACGGCGCGGTGCGGGCGGAAAAGCCCGACGGGGTGGTCATCGGAGAGGTGTGGGAGGACGGGTCGAACAAAATCGCCTACGGGGTCCGCCGGAAGCATCTCCTGGGGGGCCACTGCGACGGGCTGATGAACTACCCCTTCCGCGGCGCCCTGCTGGACTTTCTTCTGGGGGGACCCGCCCAGGCGTTTCGGGCGCGGATGGAGGCCCTGCGGGAGAACTATCCCCCCTCCGCCTTTTACTCCGCCATGAACATCCTGGGCACCCACGACACCGTCCGCATCCTCACCCTTTTGGGGACCGGGTCCTCTCACACCGAGCAGTCCCGGGACTGGCGGGCGGCCCACCGGCTCTCCCCCGAGGCGCGGACCCTGGGCCTGGCCCGGCTGCGGCTGGCCGCCCTGGTCCTCTTCGCGTTTCCCGGCTCACCCACCCTGTACTACGGGGACGAGGCGGGGATGGAGGGCTTTGAGGACCCCTTTAACCGCCGGCCCTTCCCCTGGGGCCGGGAGGACCAGGCGCTCACCGCCTGGTTTTCAGCCCTGGGCAGCGCCAGAAGGCGGCTGTCCCCCCTGCGCCGGGGGGACATCCGGTACCTCAGGGCCCGGGGGCGGGTCCTGGCCTTTGTCCGGACCCTGGACAGCCAGGTTGTCCTCTGCGCCGTCAATGCCGGGGAGACGCCCTGTTCCATCCGCCTGCCCCAGGCGTTTTTCTATGCCGACGCCCTGACCGGCGTCCCGCTGACGCCGGCCGTCGGAGACGCGGTCCTGCTCCGCCTGCCCCCCATGACCGGACGCCTCATTGCCGGGACGCAGCCGGAACCCGCCGGGGCCCAAGGGGCGCAACCGGGGGTTGACAAAAAGAACGCGTGAGGTGGTGGCCAAATTGGCCCGGCATCGGGTACCATGGCCCCATAAAAGGAGGGACGCGCATGACCTTAGGCACACGCATCCAGGAATTGAGAAAGCAACAGGGGCTCTCCCAGGAGGCGCTGGGGGAGGCCCTGGGCGTCTCCCGCCAGGCCATCTCCAAATGGGAGAGCGACGTCACCGTCCCCGAGGTAGACAAGCTGATTGCGCTGAGCAAGCGCTTCGGCGTCCCCGTGGGGGTTTTGCTGGGGGTGGAGGCGGCCCAGGGCGGCGCGCCGGGAGAGGCGGCCCCCGAGCTCACCGGCCGGGAGCTCCGGGCGGTGGAGGCCATTGTCTCCCGCTATGTGGCCGAGACAGAGGCCAGACGGCGGACCCAGGCGGCGCCCCAGCCCCCACCGGCGCGCCGGAAGAGGCGCTGGCCCGCGGTGCTGGCCGCCGCGGCGGCGGTGTGCCTGGTGTGGAGCCTGCTGGCCCGGGTCAAACAGCTCAATGACCAGGTGAGCACCCTGCAGTCTCAGGTGGACCGCATCGACACCAGCGTCTCCTCCCAAATCAGCAGCATCTCCAGCCGGGTGGAGCACATCTTAAAGGCGCAGAACGACCTGGTGGCCGACAGCAGCTGTACCCTGGCGGACATCGACCTCGCCGGCACGGGCGCGGGAACGGCCCTGTTCCAGGTCTCGGCCACGCCCAAGCGGTACACCGAGGGCCTCTCCGCGGAGTTTTCGGCCTCCGGCCACGACTTCGAGACGGTGACGGTGCAGGGCACGCCGGGGAAGGATTTGCGGTTCCAGGCCGACCTGACCTGCCCCCTCAGCGACGATATCACCATCTCGGTGACCTTTACCAGCGGCGGCGTGCGGGAGACCCAGCAGCTGCATACCGAGGGCGGCCTGGCCAGCAACACCCAACCCTCCATCTCCTCCGCCCACGTCCTGTTTGGCGACGAGGTAACGGGCGGCTCCTATCACCTCTCCGACACCATTCACCTGCGCTGGACCAACCCCCTGGTGAAAACCGCCCAGGGCACACATACCGTCTCGGTCCGGGCCCTCTCCCTCCAGGTCTATGTGGGCGGTGCCAAGGCCGCGGAGGTGGAGGGGGACGGCTCCGGCGTTGTGAGCAGCGATATCCTTCAGGTGCTGCACATCCCGGTGGATGTGACCCTCTCCCTCGCCCCGGGCGACACCCTGACGCTGCTGGCCAAAATCACCGACAGCCACGGCCGGACCTATCGGCAGATTCTAAACCACTATGCTGTGGAGCCCTATCAGGCTGGAGCCCAAGCCGTCCGGTATGAGCTTACCCCGGCGGACTGGCCCGCGCTGTCCGCGCTGCCGCAGTGAGCCGGACCCCGCGAAAGGGGGGGTGTGGGGACGTCCCCACACCCCCCCTTTCGCGTTTTCTCTCTTGACAGGGGACAGGCGCTGATGTATGATACAAGTGTTGATGGGAATGAATCCTGATAACAAACACCGACCGGCTCTTCGCCTAGTCCTGTTACCTCAAATTTTGATTCAGAAAGGTTGTTGTCTTATGAGGTTTTATCGTTGTAACCACTGCGGCAATATCATCGCCTTTGTCCATGCCAGCGGCGTCCCTGTCGTGTGCTGCGGGGAGCAGATGGGAGAGCTGATTCCCAACTCCACCGACGCCTCTGTGGCGGCGCATCTTCCCGTCATTTCCGTCGACGGCCGGAAGGTCACCGTCAACGTAGGCGCTACCACCCATCCCATGATTCCCGAGCACTCCATCGAGTGGGTCGCCCTCCAGACCAAGCAGGGCAACCAGCGCAAGGAGCTTGCGCCGGGCGAGGCGCCTGTGGCTAAA
>CAYPZF010000168.1:0-2908 GCA_964415275.1 uncultured Oscillospiraceae bacterium
AGCCGTCGGCGGTCAGGTCCGGGATGTGCAGCACCCGGAAGGAGAGATAGACACCCATGCCCAGCAGGGCATAGAGAAATCCCTGCTGGAGAGCGCCGAGAAAGAGACTCACAGGCGCGCCTCCTTTTGAATCAGGTCGCCGGTTATCCCCCGATGAGGGCGGCGTCATCCGCCACGTCCTCCGGGATGGTTACACCGAGGGCCCGGGCGGTCTCCACATTGATGACGGTGAGAAAGTCGTCCGCGACGACGGCGGGAATCTCCGCGATGGGGGTGCCCTGAAAATACAGGTCAGCCAGGTCGGCGGAGCGGCGGCCGGTCTCCCGTTCGCTCACGCTGACGGTGGCCAGGGCGCCGTAGGACACCATGGAGGGGGCGCTGCCATAGACCGGTACCCCGGCCTCCTTGGCCGCCTCCGCCACCTGGGGCATGGCGGCCAATACCGTGGAGTCGATGGGCACATAGATGGCGTCGGCTTTGGCGCACAGGTCGGCGGCGGCCCGCTGTACCTCGGCGGAGCTGGTGACCACCCGCTCGATACAGGAGATGCCGGCGGCGTCGAAATAGGCCTTGGCCCTGGCCGCCGTGACCACCGAGTTGGTAAGGCCGGTGTTGTAGAGGATGCCGCAGGTCTTAATGCCGGGCGTGAGTTGCTCCGCCAGAGCAAAGAGGGCCTCAACCGGCACTTCGTTGGAGGTGCCGGTCGCGTTTTTGTCCGGCGCGTCCATGCTGGTCATGATGCCGGCGCTCACCGGGTCGGTGACCGAGATGAAGATGACGGGAATGTCGCTGTCCAGGCTCACCACCGCCTGGGTGGCGGAGGTGACGATGGGCACCAGCAAATCCACCCGCTCGGCGACCATGGACTGGCAGATGGTGTTCAGCGTGGCCATGCTGCCGCCGGCGTCCCGGCAGAGAAACTCCATCTCGTCTTCGCCGTATCCAAGCTCCCGCATCCGCTCGATGAAGCCCTCCCGCATGTCGGAAAAGGACTCGTTTTCGGTGAGTTGAATGATGCCCACCACCAGGGGGGCCTCCTGTCCTCCGGAGGGGACGGTCTTGCCGCCGCACCCGGTGAGTAAAATGAGAGAGAGTAGCAGAAGCAATAATTTTTTCATCATATTCCCCTTTCAATGGGCGGGCTTCCATTGTGGTTTATCATAGCACAGGGGGAGAGGAAATGGAAGAGTCCCTCGGAACAACGGCAGCGGCGGCAAAAGGACCTGCCCGTGTGAAACGGACAGGTCCCGGCGGCGGGAGGGCAATCAGCGCCGTGCGGCGCGGCGGGACAGGCGCCCCGTCCCGGGTCCGCCGCAAGCTCCTTACGGTTGTGAGATGTAAACAAGGCCGACAGCGCCAGGGCCCACGTGGGTGCCAATGGTGCAGCCCAGGCCGAACTCTCCCTTTATGTCCAGCTGGGGGTATCGTTCCCGCACCAGGGCAAGCAGCTTGGCGCTGTTGTCCCTGTTGTAGGAATAGGGGAGGTAGACCGGGTAGCGGGGGTCAGGGGGATACTGTTCCATAAAATTGCAGAGTTCTTTTATCGCGCGTCCAACGCCAAGGCTCTTTTTTGCCAGAGAGAGCGTACCGCTATAGAAGCTGATAATGGGCTTCAGCTTGGCTAGGGTGCCGATGCTGGCCGCGGTCTTGGAGATTCTGCCGCCCCGCTTTAAATACTCCAGCGTATCCACCATGGCGTACAGGCGTACGCTTCCTTTGAGCTGCTCCAGTTGGTCCGAGATCGACTTGCCGTCCATGCCGCTCTCCCGCAGGGAGAGGGCGACATCCACCAGAAGCCGTTCTCCCGTGGCCGCGCTGCCGCTGTCCACAAGGTAGATTTTATCATAGCCGCACATGGATTGGGCAATGGCCGCACTCTGGAAGGTGCCGCTCAGGGAGGAGGCGATTAAGACCGCCACCACCTCGTCCCCGTTGGCCTTGGCGGCCTCAAAGCAGGCCAAAAAGTCCATGGGGGAGGGTTGAGACGTGGTGGGCAGGGTGTCCTTCCGGCTGGAGAGAAGCTCGTAAAATTGCTTGTTGTCCAGGGTGACACCGTCCAGATAGGTCTCGTCTCCGATGGAGATGCTGAGGGGGACCATAGAGATCCCCTTTTCCATGGCCTCCGCCTGATCAATGTCGGACGCGGAGTCTGTGATGATATGAATGGCCATATCTGTTCCTTTCTGACATGTTATTGAAACAAAAGCGCCTGAACATTGCCCGCTACCGTGTTTAGATACGCGGTCAGCGCTTTCACGTCCTCGGGGTCGAGCTTCGCGATGACTGCCCTGATAAATTCCAATATTCTCTGATGCTCCCGCTCGTACACCGCCCGGCCCTCGGGCGACAGACGGATGTAGACCTTCCGGCGGTCCGCACCGGCGCGTATCCGCTCAATCAAGCCCCTTTCTTCCAGGCCGTTGAGCGTGCGGTTCATCTGGGATTTCAGTATTTTTGTTTTATCACACAGCTGGGCGGCGTGATAATAAGAAGCGTCGCCCACCTCCTGCTCCCTGCGGTAAAGAAAGTGAAACACAAAGGCCTCATTGAAGGAAAGCTCCTTCACCATCCGCTCGTTTTGCAGTACGGCGGATAGCTTCAGCCACGCGCTAAGCAACTGCTCCTCCGGGGAGAACGGCTGCATATGCGGAGACTCCTCTCAAACCGTTCACAACATCAACGGTCAATGATGTGAACAGTATAGGGGAGGAATCTCCATTTGTCAACTGTTTCTTGGCCCGTCAGAGGCCGCAGAGCAAAAGGACCGGTCCAAATACAAGTAGTCATAAAGACAACTTGTGAACCGAGGGTCAAGGCAAACTGAATACGGAAAAAAGAATGATATAAAAAGACGATATAAAAGACGAACAGACAGCAGGTAAAACTGCCTGTTCGTCTTAACTATTAT
>CAYPZF010000169.1:0-2899 GCA_964415275.1 uncultured Oscillospiraceae bacterium
CCGGCCGCCTCCAGCAGGGCCAGAAACTCGTCGGCGTACCGGTTGCTGTAGTCCGTCACGCCAAGGGGCAGCCGGTCGTCGGAGGGGGCGATTTTCTGGGGCGCCTGAACATAGAGCAGGGGGACGTCCCGCTCCGCGAGGGCGGCCTCCAGCCCCGTCAGGGCCTCCGCGCGCGGGGCCGGGTCGAAGGGCTCGGGGTTCACGAAGCTGAGGGTGCCGTCGGAGAGGCGGTAGACGTTGTACTGGGGGTCCGCGTCCTCCATGAACCGCCGCCCCAAAAGCCGCTGTACGCCGCCGTAGAGCTGGATAAAGAGGCGATTTTGGTCCAGCGTCGCGTTGACGGCGGACTCGGCGCTGTCCGCCCACCCCTCCGGCACGGCGGGCGCGGACGCGGCAGACGGAGCGCACAGGCGGTCCAGGGCGCCGGCGGACAGCGCCAGAACGGCGGCCAGCAGCGTGGCCAGGAACAGGACAGCAGTCAGCCCCTCACGCCGTTTCAAATGCCCACCTCCTAAAAGTTAAAATAGATAAAGGGGTTGTAGGTGCCCTTGACCAGGAAGGACGCCGACGCGAGAAAGACCCCCAGGAGCAGGACGGCGTACCCCACGTCCACTGCCGCGCCCAGGGCGGGGCGCGCCTCCCCCCGCTTGGTCAGCCACCGGCCCGCCGCGGGGGCCAGGGGCACGGAGAAGAGCGCCGAGAGCGCGAGAATGACGCTGTACTCCGCCAGGTAGAACCCGGCGTCCGGCGTCCCGCCTCCAAAACGGAACATGGCGGCCAGATACGCCCCGGCGGCGGGGAGGTCGGGGGCCCGAAACACCACCCAGGCGAAGTTGACCGCCAGCAGGGTGTAGGCGCGGCCCAGCCATTGGGGCCAGCCCCGGCCCAGGCCGCAGAACTTCTCCAGCGCCAGCAGGAGGAAATAAAAGAGCCCCCAGCACAGGAAGGTCCAGTTGGCGCCGTGCCAGATGCCGGTGCACAGCCACACCACAAAGAGATTGCGCAGGTGCTTCCGCCGGCTGCCCGCCCGGCTGCCCCCAAGGGGAATGTAGACATAATCCCGGAACCAGGAGGACAGGGAGATGTGCCACCGCCGCCAGAAGTCGGTAATGGAGCGGGCGAAATAGGGGTAATTGAAGTTTTCCGGAAAGTGAAAGCCAAACATGCGGCCCAGGCCGATGGCCATATCGGAGTAGCCGGAGAAGTCGTAATAGATTTGAAGGGTGTAGCACACGGCGCCCAGCCAGGCCATGGGGGCGGTAAGGGCGGCGCCCCCCGCGTTGAAGGCGGCGTCCGCCACCAGAGCCAGCTGGTTGGCCAGCAGGACCTTTTTGCCCAGCCCCGCCAGGAAGCGGCACACCCCGGAGGAAAAATCCGCCCAGGTCTCCCGCCTGTGCTCCAGCTGGTCGGCCACCGTCTCGTACTTTATGATGGGCCCGGCGACGAGCTGGGGGAAGAAGGAGATATAAAGTGCCACACGCAGGAGGCTTGTCTGCACGCGGGTCCGGCCCCGGGACACATCAATCACGTAGCTGAGGGCCTGGAAGGTAAAAAAAGAGATGCCGATGGGCAGCTCAATGACAGGGATGACAAAAGAGCCGCCCAGGGCGTTGACAAGCTCCAGGGTAAAGGCCAAATACTTGTAGACAAAGAGCAGCGCCAGGTTGAGCACAAACGCCAGCACAACAGGGGCTCTATCCCCCGGCCCCCGGGCGGCCGCCCAGAGGCCCAATCCATAGTTCACGGCGATGGAGGCCATCATCACCAGGACAAAGCGGGGCTCTCCCCAGGCATAGAAAAACAGGGAAGCCAGGAGCAGAATCAAGTTCTGCGCCCAACGGATTCCCCGCAAAAAGCCGTAGTAGAGCACAAGCACCGCTGTCAGAAAGCAGAAGAGAAACACTGAGCTGGAGAAGAGCATGGAAGCAGGCTCCTTCGTACAAAATGGGACGTGTCAGTCCCGGCCGCCCATCTCGTCGGCGATGCGCCGGCCGGTGGGCGTGGCGGCAAGCCCGCCCTGGCCGGTCTCCCGCAGGGAGGCGGGCATGGCGTCGCCCACGGAGCGCATGGCGTCCAGCACCTCGTCGCAGGGGATGGCGCTGCGCGCGCCGGCCAGGGCCATTTCGGCGCAGGCCATAGCGTTCATGGCCCCCACCACATTGCGCTTGACGCAGGGGACCTCCACCAGACCGGCCACCGGGTCGCACACCAGCCCCAGCAGGTTTTTGATCGCCATGGCGCAGGCGTCCGCCATCTGCGCGGGGGACCCGCCGTGCAGGAAGGCAAGCGCGGCGGCGGCCATGGCCGAGGCGGAGCCGATCTCCGCCTGACAGCCGCCCTCCGCGCCGGAGATGGAGGCCCGGGCGGCGATGACCTGGCCGAACCCGGCGGCCACATAGAGGGCGCGGACCATCTGCTCGTCGGAGGTGCCAAACCGCTCCTGATAGGGCAGCAGCACCGCCGGCAGCACCCCGCTGGCCCCCGCCGTGGGGGCGGCCACGATGCGGCCCATGCAGGCGTTGCACTCCCCGGTCTTGAGGGCGGCGGCGATGATGGCGCGGAAATAGGGCCCGCAGAGGCCCTCCCCTCCGCTGTCCAGCAGCGCGCCCGCGCCGCCGGACAGGCCGCTGGCCGAGCGGAGGCCGGGGTCATAGGAGGCCACGGTCTCCTTCATGGCGGACCAGAGGGAGGACATGCGGGCGAGGGACGAGGCGCGCTCCGCCCCCCGGTCCCGGAGATCGTCCTCCAGGACCGCCTCCCACAGGGGCAGCCGCTCGGAGGCCCGGAGCAAACTATCTACAGAACGAAAGGCCATATCAGCGTCCCTCCTCCATATCCAGGTAGGTGCAGCGCACGATGCCGGGCTGGGTTCGGAGATAGCCGAGCATCCCCGCGGGGA
>CAYPZF010000170.1:0-2878 GCA_964415275.1 uncultured Oscillospiraceae bacterium
CGAGCGCCCCCGAGACCCGACGCGAGGCGAGCGCGCCGGCCCCCCCGCGCGCCCGCCTGTAGGTCACATAGCGAACAGAGACCTCCCCCTAGGACAAGGGGCCCTCTTCCTCCGCCACCCGCCAGTCCGGCGCGGCGTCCAGGTCGGGAAACCAGCAGTCGGCGGGGTAGTCCGCCTCAACCTTGGTCACATACGCGGTGCCGCACCAGGGCAGCAGGGCCCGGTACACGCTCTCCCCACCGATGACAAAGGCATCCTCCCCCGCCCGGGCCAGCACCTCCTCCAGGCTGGAGCAGACCTGGGCCCCCTCCACCCGGAGCCCGGGGGTGCGGGACAGGATCAGGTTGGTCCGGCCCGGCAGGGGCCGGCCGCCGGGGAAGGTCTTTAAGGTCTTGCGGCCCAAAATCACCGTGTGCCCCATGGTGAGGGCCTGAAACCGCTTCAGGTCGGCGGAGAGGTAGACCAGCTGGTCCCCGCCCCGGCCGATGGCCCAGTTGCGGTCCACCACCACAATCAGATTCATCCCTCGCTCCCTCCTTTTACACCGCCACCGGGATGGGGGCGTCCAGCGGATGGGCCCTGTAGCCCTCCAGCACAAAGCTGTCCTTGGTGAAGGCGTAAAAGTCAGTGACGCCCGGGTCCAGGCGCGCCGCGGGGGCCGGGTAGGGCGTGCGGGCGATGATCTCCTCCACGATGGGCACGTGGCGGTCGTAAATATGGGCGTCGGCAATCACGTGGACCAGCTCGCCGGGCTCCAGTCCGGAGACCTGGGCCAGCATGTGGAGCAGCGCGGCGTACTGCATCACATTCCAGCCGTTGGCGGTGAGCATGTCCTGAGAGCGCTGGTTGAGCACGGCGTTCAAGGTCTTGCCGCTCACGTTGAAGGTCACCGACCAGGCGCAGGGGTAGAGGGCCATCTCACTGAGGTCGTGATGGTTGTACAGGCTGGTCAGAATGCGCCGGGAGGCGGGGTTGTGCTTCAGGTCGTAGAGCACCCGGTCCACCTGGTCGAATTCCCCCTCGGGGTAGGCGTGCTTCACCCCCAGCTGGTAGCCGTAGGCCTTGCCGATGGAGCCGGTCCCGTCGGCCCAGGCGTCCCAGATCCGGCTGCTCAGGTCGTGGACGCTGTTGGACTTCTTCTGCCAAATCCACAGCAGCTCGTCCAGCGCGCTTTTAAAGTACATCCGCCGGACGGTCTGGATGGGAAATTCCTTTTGCAGGTCATAGCGGTTGACCAGACCAAACTTCTTGACAGTGTGGGCCGGCGTGCCGTCCTCCCAGCGGGGGCGGACGGGCTGTCCGATGTCCCAGGTGCCGTGTCGCAGAATCTCCCGGCAGTTTTGAATGAAGCATAGATCGGCATAGCTCATGGGGTTCTCCTCCTGTTTCTTGTTCGGGCCACGGGGCGCTTCAGCGGAGCGTTCCGGCCAGCGCGGCGCCCCGCATACCGGTCACAGTCACGTCCCGGACCTGGTTGTGGAGCTCCGCCTCATGTTTTACATATACCTCCGCGTAGTTGGGGGCGTGCCCCCGCCAGAGGCCGTTTTTCTCCTCTTCAAAGAGGACGGGCAGCGTCTCGCCCACCCACTGGGCCAGGTAGGCGTCCCCCGTCTCTTCCGCCACCGCGCCCGCGGCACGCGCCCGGGCCGCCTTCTCCGCGTTGGGCACCTGCCCCGGCATGGCGGCGGCCGGTGTGCCCGAGCGGCGGGAGTAGGGGAAGATATGCACGGCGGACAGGGCGCACCGGCGGAGAAAGGCCAGGGTCTCGTCAAACTCCGCCCCGGTCTCCCCCGGAAAGCCCACAATGAGGTCGGCGGTCAGCCCCGGCCGGTCGAAGTGGGCCCGCAGCAGGTCCAGGGACTCGGCGTAGCGCCCGGTGTCATAGCGCCGTCTCATCCGCATGAGGGTGGCGTCGCAGCCGCTTTGGAGGGAGAGGTGGAAGTGGGGGCACAGGTTGGGCAGGGCCGCCGCCCGGCGGCAGAACGCCCCGGTGACGGTGCGGGGCTCCAGACTCCCCAGCCGCACGCGCATGCCGGGGGCCGCCGCGCACACCGCCTCCACCAGGTCGATGAGCGCCGCGCCCCCCGCCAGGTCCCGACCCCAGGAGGAGATTTCAATGCCCGTGACCACCAGCTCCCGGTACCCCTCGGCCGCCAGCCGCCCGGCCTCCGCCGCCGCGTCGGCCAGCGGGAGGGAGCGGACCGGGCCCCTGGCGTAGGGGATGATGCAATAGGCGCAGAAGTTGGCGCAGCCGTCCTCCACCTTGAGCATGGCCCGGGTGCGTCCGGCCAGGCCGCCGGCGGGCAGGGGCTCGAAGGCGCGCCGGGCCATGGCGTCGTCCAGCAGCAGCCGGGGGCGGGCGGGGCGGGGGCGCGCCAGCTGCTCCAGCGCCTCCAAAAAGGCCATGCGTCCGCCGGTGCCCGCCACCAGGTCCACCCCCAGGGCGGCCACCGCGTCGGGCGCGGTCTGGGCGTAGCAGCCGCAGACCGCCACCACCGCGCCGGGGCTCCGCTTCCGAGCGGCCCGGATCATCTGCCGGGATTTCTTGTCGCTGACGGCGGTCACGGTGCAGGTGTTCACAATATACGCGTCGGCCCGGTCCTCAAAGGGCACCAGGGTGTGCCCGCGGGCCGCCAGGGCGGCCTCCATCGCCTGGGTCTCGTATTGATTTACCTTGCATCCCAGCGTCTGGATGGCGATTCTCATGGTCCGTTCCTCCGGAGCGGGGGGAAACCCCAGGGGTTTTCCCCGTTGTTTTTTCGCAAAGGTTTGATATAATAGGACGACAATATGTCCTTTCTATTATAATAGACTGTACGGTCAGTTGTACAGACAAAAAACGGAGGCCCTTTTTATGACCAGTTTTTCTATCTTGCTC
>CAYPZF010000171.1:0-2833 GCA_964415275.1 uncultured Oscillospiraceae bacterium
AAGTCCATACGGGCGCCGCACACCGGACAGAAAAAGTGGTCGGCGGAGGAGACCTTGCCGCAGACGGCGCAGGTCCTTGTGCCGCCTGTCCCCTGGTCGCGGCGTGCGGCGAGCAGCTTATCTAAATCTTCCATCATATAACATCTCCTTCTATGTTGTGTACAGAATGAAAAGCGGAGGCTGGGAGAGGAGGCTCATTCAGCTGGCCTTATTGTAGCAGAAACAAAAGAGAAAAAACAGTGCTTTAAAAAGAAAAAGAGAAGGCCCCGGCGCAGGCGCATCGGGGCCTTCTCAGATCGTGTTGTCAGCGGCTGCTTGTGCCGGGGGCGTCCAGCTTAAAGGAGGCGCACTCGGTGGAGGCACAGTCGGTGACGTTGGGGTCACAACACCCCACCTTGATTTCATTGAGAGAGCAGTAACTTTTGTCGTGGCAATGATAGGCGCAGACCGATACAGAACACTTAATGCTTGCGTTTGGGCTTCTACGGGCCATAGTGAACATTCCTCCTTTGGAACTAGTATGGCACGCGGATTCGCGGATTATACCGGGGATTTCATATAAAAACAACCGATGGCGGGGCACAGGGCGCCGGGCGGCATAGAGTGGGAAAGGGCCTTTTTCCTTTGCCGCCGGGCGGAGGCCTCCGCCCGGTGGAGCGGTTGTTCTAGCCGTGGAGGAAGGGGCATACGATACCGGGAAGGGGGTATGTTGCTTGAATTTGAAAAACAATCAGATCACGATGGGAGAGCTGCTGGCCAATCCGGCGGCCGTTGAGGTCATCCGGCGCCGGTTTCCAAAAGCGGCCAGCGGCCAGCTGATGGCGGCGGCCAGGACCCTTACATTAGAGCAGGTGATGGAGCTGGCGAAGGTCTATCTTCCGCCCGCCGTATTAAATGAGACGCTGAGGGAATTGCAGCGCATCTGAACCCGCGCGCCTCCCGTTACGACAGGGTGGTCTCCACGGCAAGGCGGAGGTCATACCCCACGTCCCGCAGGCCGCGGAGAATGGCGGGCAGGGCCGTGGGGGCGGTGCCGGTGTCGTCCATCAGTACCCGGGCGAAATAGAGCTTGGCGCCGACCCGGTCGGAGATGACGCCGGTGAGGGAGGAGGCGCTCCTGCCTCCGGTCCGGCCATCCACGTTCCACGTCCAGCACAGCCAGCCTGCCTCCTCCAGCGCGCCGCGCAGCGCGTCGTCCCCGTCGGCCAGAACGGTACAGGTACGCTGCCGGGCGATGTGCTCCAGCAGCCCGTTGCCCCGGTCCAGCTGCGCCAGGGCGTCCGCCGGAGCGCCCGAGACCAGGAAGCCGACCTGATGACCGGACCCTATCATGCGGCGGATGGTGTCGTCATGGCCGGCCAGGGCGTCCGGCGGGAAGAAGAAGAGCGCGCGGATCCCGTGGGCGTCCAGCGTGTCCAGCATCTCCTCCAGCCGCAGGCCGCTGTCCACCCGGAAGGACAGGTAGACCTGGACGTTGCCGGTGCTGCCGCCGCCGGGGGGAGAGGACGGGCTGGGGGAGGGGTCGGCCGTGCCGGCCTGGCTCTGCTGGTAGTCGTTCAGGTAGATGGCCATGAGGTAGGAGGCCGAGTTGACGAAAAACCGGTCGTCCAGAGATTCGGCCCCGGTTTTGATGCGGATCATGGGTCCATGCTTGGTGCTGAGAAAGGAATAGCTCAGGCCAAAATGCTGGCACACGGTGTAAGCGGGCAGGTACGTGCGGCCGTCCCGGGTGGTGGCGCGGTAGAAGTAGACGTTGCCGTTGTTGTCGGAGGCGCTGCCCGCGCTGATGTCAAAGATCAGGTTTTTTTCCCGGCTGTACAGGGTGACAATGCCGCGGGATTTGTCCTGCCCGTAATAGACCCCCAGATTGACGCCGGTGAGGCGCTGATCAAACACGGTGCAGGGGATGTAGACCACATGATTGACCCGGATAGGCATATATTCGCCGGTGAGCGGCTTGAGGCTGTCGTTCAGGGAGAGGAAGTAGACATCGTCCACGGCGGAAGCGGAAAAGACCAGCATGCCCAGCAAAAGCACGGCACACAGCAGCGCCGGCAGCCATCTTCTTCTCATTGCGGCTCACCCTCCCTCTCAAACGCGCATTCTTTTACAGCACCTTTATAGCACATTTCACGTGAAATAACAAGACCCCGGCGTCAGCGCGCCGGGGTCTTGTCCTGATGCGTCAGAACTCGTGCCGCTTGCGGGCGACCCATTTCTGGAGCTCGGTAAACAGGAGCATAATGAAGCACATGCCCAGAATCTCCAGCCACTGGGGCCCCGGGATGAGGACCAGGTCAAAGGCCGAGCGGAGCGGGGGGATGAAGAGCACCATCAGCTGGAGCAGGGCGGAGATGCCAAGCCCCAGCCAAAGTTTGGGGTGTTCCCTGGGCTTGAGCTCCAGCAGCGAGTTGTGCTCTGACTGGAACCCCAGGGCGGCGAAGAGCTGGAGCAGGGCCAGGGTCATAAAGGCCATGGTCATATCCAGGTTGGCAATGCCGGTGCCGCGGCCCAGGAAATAAGCGGAGACGGTGAGGGCGGCCTCGACCAGACCCACCATGACCACCCGCAGCCATTGGCGGCGGGAAAAGAAGGGGGTGTCCTTTCCACGGGGCGGCCGGTCCATAACGCCGGGCTCCTCCGGCTCCACACCCAGGGCCAGGGCGGGCAGGGAGTCGGTGACCAGGTTGACCCAGAGGATATGGGTGGGCTTTAGGATGATGAAGCCCACCATGCTGGCGAAGAACATGGTGATGACCTCGCCGCAGTTGGAGGAGAGGAGGAAGCGCACCGCCTTGTGGATGTTGTCGAAGATGCGGCGGCCCTCCCTGAC
>CAYPZF010000172.1:0-2792 GCA_964415275.1 uncultured Oscillospiraceae bacterium
GTTCCGGATCACCCACTTTTTTGACGTGGGTGAGATGGGGGTGGAGCACGCGCTTTTGCCCGAAAAGGGCCTGTGCGCCCCCGGTGAAATTATCGTCGGCGCGGACTCCCATACCAGTACCTATGGCGCGCTGGGCGCCTTCTCCACCGGCATCGGCTCCACCGATATGGCCGCCGGTATGGCCACCGGCATGGCTTGGTTCAAGGTGCCCTCCGCCATCAAGGTGACTTTGAAGGGCGAGCTCCAGCCCCATGTCTCCGGCAAGGACGTTATCCTCCATCTCATCGGCCAAATTGGCGTGGACGGCGCGCTCTACCAATCCCTGGAGTTTGGGGGGGAGGGTGTGGCCAGGCTCACCATGGACGACCGCTTCACCATCGCCAACATGGCCATTGAGGCGGGCGCGAAAAACGGCATCTTCCCTGTGGACGAGCAGACCATCGCCTATCTGGAGGGCCGGGTCAACCGTCCTTATCAGGTGTTTGCGGCGGACGAGGACGCAGTGTACGAGCGGGAAGTGGTCATCGACCTCTCCGCCCTCCGGCCCACCGTAGCGCTGCCCCACCTGCCGTCCAACACCAAAACAGTGGACGAGGCGGCCGGCATCCCCATCCAGCAGGTGGTGATCGGGTCCTGCACCAACGGCCGCCTGGACGACCTGCGGGCCGCGGCCGCCGTGCTCAAGGGGAAGAAGGTGGCTGGCGGCGTGCGCTGCATTGTAATTCCCGCCACCCAGCAGATTACCCTGGACGCCATGAAGGAGGGGCTCATCGAGACCTTTATCCAGGCCGGCTGCGCGGTCTCCACCCCCACCTGCGGGCCCTGCCTGGGCGGCCATATGGGCGTTCTATCCGATGGGGAGCGGGCCGTCTCCACCACCAACCGCAACTTTGTGGGCCGCATGGGGCCTGTCACTTCTGAAATCATTCTGGCCAATCCGGCGGTCGCCGCCGCGTCCGCCATAGCGGGCTGTGTGGCGGACCCTGCCACTGTCTGATGGAGGTGTAAAGGAATGAAGATTTACAAGTATGGAGATAACGTGGATACAGACGTCATCATCCCCGCCCGTTATCTCAACGCCCCCGATGAAAAAGCTCTGGCCTCCCACTGTATGGAGGACATCGACGCCCAGTTTGCTTGCACGGTGGAGCCGGGGGACATCATTGTGGCCGGGGCCAATTTCGGCTGCGGCTCCTCCCGGGAGCACGCCCCCTTGGCCATTAAAGCCTGCGGCGTCAAGTGCGTGATTGCCCCTTCTTTTGCCCGGATTTTTTACCGCAACGCCATTAACATCGGGTTCCCCATTCTGGAGTGCGCCGAGGCGGCCGCTGAAATTCAGCCCGGCGACAATATCAGTGTGGACTTCGCCACCGGAACCATCACCAACGAGACGACCGGAAAGAGCTACCAATCCGCGCCCTTTCCCGCCTTTATCGACGGCATCATCCAAAGCGGCGGACTGCTTCCGGCGCTCAAGGCAAGGGGGATTGCGAAATGAACTTAAAAATCGCGCTGATTCGGGGCGATGGCATTGGCCCCGAGGTGGTGGAGCAGGCCGTGGGCGTGCTGGAGGCCGTGGGCCGGACGTTCGGCCACAGCTTTACCTATGAAAACGTGCTTCTGGGCGGCTGCGCCACGGACGCGGTGGGAACGTCCTACCCCGACGGCACCGCAGCCCGCTGCAAGGCCTGCGACGCTGTCTTGCTGGGCGCCGTCGGCGGCCCCAAGTGGGAGAAGCTCCCCTCCGAGCAGCGGCCTGAGACCGCGCTGCTGGCCATTCGCAAGGATTTGGGGCTCTATGCCAACCTGCGCCCCGCGGTCCTGCGCCCCGCCCTGATAGACGCCTGCCCCCTGAAGCGTGAGATCGCGGAGAAGGGGATTGATCTGATTATGGTCCGCGAGCTCACCGGCGGCATTTATTTTGGTAAGCGGGACCGTTATCAGACCGAGGACAGGGGAGAGGAGGCCACCGACCTCATGGCCTACTCCGAGATGGAAATCGAGCGCATCGGCCGCCTCGCCTTTTCGCTGGCCCGCCAGCGGCGCAAGAAAATTTCCAGCGTGGACAAGGCCAACGTGCTGGAGACCTCCCGCCTTTGGCGCTCCGTGATGCACCGCCTGGCGGAGGAATTTCCCGATGTGTCCTATTCCGACGTGCTGGTGGACAACTGCGCCATGCAGCTGGTGCGTGACCCCGGTCAGTTCGATGTGGTGGTCACCGAAAATATGTTTGGAGACATCCTCTCCGACGAGGCCTCTATGATTACCGGTTCCATTGGCCTGTTGCCCTCCGCCTCCCTTGGAGACGCCGCCCCCGGCCTCTACGAGCCCATCCACGGCTCGGCACCGGACATCGCGGGCCAGGACAAGGCCAACCCCATCGCCGCTATTCTGTCCGTGGCCATGATGTTCCGGCACTCCTTCCGCCTGCCCGGGGAGGCCGACGCCATTGAAGCGGCAGTGGACCAAGCCCTCGCCGAGGGCTGGCGCACCGCCGATATGGCAGGGGAGGGGACCACCCCCATCGGCACCAGGCGGATGGGGCAGATCATCCAGAGCCACCTGTAAAAGAGTTTAGGGAAGCAGTCTCTCCGCGCGGCATCGCGCGGGGGGACTTCTTTATTCCCTCTTGCCACGGCGCATTTTTCCTGATAAAATCCTCTTGACAATGAAAGAGGAGAGTGACAAAATGATTCTTGCCATCGACATCGGCAACTCCACCACTTCGGTGGGTCTGTTTGATGTGCGCGGAACCCTTCTGTTCCGCTCTGATCTCTCCACCAGCAAGCACG
>CAYPZF010000173.1:0-2787 GCA_964415275.1 uncultured Oscillospiraceae bacterium
ATTTCCGGCATGGCGGGCGTCGGCTCCCCTGTGGGCTCCGGCGCGGAGACCGGCTCCGGGGCGGGGGACGTAGCCTCTGCCGCCAGGCTCTGGCCCTCCGGTGTCTCTATGAGCAGCTGGTCCGGGCTGGGCACCCTGCTCTTCTTATCGAAAAAGTGTCGTTTGGTCAGGATCGGGGCCAGTTCCTCCTCCTTGCCCACCAGAGGGCCGTCCTCCACCGGAATGTCCAGCGCCGGACGGCGGGAAAGGGGTGGGGGCGGCGGAGCCTGGTCCTTTTCCGGGGCAGGCGCCCACTCCGGCTCCTCCTCGTAGTCGGGGCGGGGCCGGTTGCGGATGGCGTCTATAATGTCCGCCAGGGTGCGGTTAAAGGCGGTGAGCAGCATCAGCGCGCCGCCCAGGATAAAGACAATGGCGGTGCCCACCTTGCTGAACACCGCGGTAAAGCCGACCGCCAGCGCGCCGCTCACAGCGCCGCCGCCCTTCAGGGCGAGACCGTCGGTCCAGAGCCGGCCAAACATGGCAAGACCGGGCTCATGGGTCTCCCGCACCAAAAAGAGGTGGAGCACCGTCCCCATCACCATGGGGAACAGCAGGGCGCACCACAGACGCAGCCGCACCGGGCGGCCCCGGTGGAACGCCAGTATGTAAGCCGACACCAGCAGCATAGGGGTGGCAAACCAGAAGCCGTACCCCAGAAGGCCCTTGAGTCCGTTGCAGAAGAAGTCGATGAAAATGGCCCGGATATTAAAGTAGCCAAAGGACGCAAAAATGGCCAGCAGAAGGCATACCGCCGCCCCCACCTCACGCCGCACCGGCCTGGGGGAATCCGTCCGCCTGGCGGCGGAGGTCTTGCTGCCGGTGCTGCCGCCGCGTTTGGAGGACGCCTTACCCCCCTTGGCGGGGGATGCGGTTCGTTTTCCCGCGGAAGCGGGTCTCTTTTGTGACGTAGCCATAGTTGCATTTCCTTTCAGGCAAACGGGTGCGCGGGACGCGCCTGATGCCACGGGATTATTTTATCATAAAGAAGGCCGCCAGGGAGATCAGGCCCATGGCCCAGCAGTAGTAGGCGAACTTCCCGAACTTTCCTTTGGCGGCCAGGGTGTTCACCAGATGGATGGCGAAGTAGCCCACCACCATGGAGACCGCCATCCCAACAAGATAGACGGGCAGCAGTGTGGTGTCGAAGCCGGCTGACATGGCATCCTTCAGCTCCAGGATGTTGGCGCCGAGCACGGCGGGCAGGGAGAGCAAAAAGGAAAATCGGACGGCAAAGCGCCGGTCGAAGCCCCGCATCATCCCGGCGGAGATGGTGGTGCCGGAACGGGAGAGGCCGGGCACCACCGCCACGGCCTGGGCACAGCCCACCAGGAGCGCGTCTGACACCGTGGCGGTCTTGGCAGTCTTTCTGCCGCGGGCCACCCGGTCAGAGAAAAAGAGGAGAAAGCCGGTCGCCAGAAGGGCGCATGAGACGAAGATTACATTGCCAAACAGCGCCTCCACCTGGTCCTTGATCAGCAGGACCCCAAAGAGGGGCATCGTACCCAAAATGACCATCATCACCAGACGCCGGGCGGGCGGCGGCGGCGCGGTGCTCCCGCTCCGGGAAAAAAGGACGGCGAGGCCCGTAAAAAACTCCGCAATCATCGCCACAATGTCCCGCCAGTAGGCCACACATACAGAGATGAATGTGCCAAAATGGAGCAGAACGGTAAAGAGCATCTGTGTCTGTTCAAAGTCCTCTATTCCAAAAAAATGCTGGAACAGCGCAAGATGCCCTGAACTGGAAATGGGGAGAAACTCCGCCACGCCCTGGAGGGCACCCATCAAAACGGACGATAGGTAAGTCAATCGCTACACCTCTCAATATACTTTGCTACATTATATTATCACAGCCATCAAAACATTTCCAGTCTTTTATCCTGCGTCACCGATGTGGAGGACGCTCATAGAATGGTATGGAAGGATTCCAACCTTATCCTATTTTTCTCTGGGAGGTATTGCAATGCCTGAAAAGGTCGTGCCCGGCCCGGTACAGGATACAGCCTGTATTCGAGAAGCCGTGTGCATACACACGAAAAAAATCTACGATAGTTGTCGAGATAAAGATTGCATAGAAGATCTTCGCTTCTACCCCACCCAAGGCTCCCATCACGCCATCGACCGCGCGCTGAGCATCAAGGCGGGAAAAGCCGAACTCCTCTACGTGTACATCGATGTAGAGCCCGTGGGCTTCAACCGGGGCTTCTACACTGTGGACGTCCGCTATTTCTATCGGATTACCGCCGACGCCTTCGTGGGCGCCGCCCGGCCTGTGGAGATTACCGGCCTTGCCGTCTTTGACAAGCGGGTCATTCTCTTCGGCAGCGAGGGCAGCGCGAAAATCTTCAGCTCCGAGGCCGCCTTCGACGGTCTGGACGAAAACTGCATCCGCAGAAGCAACATGCCCGTCGCCGTGGTGGAGACCGTGGACCCCATTGTCCTCGGTATGAAACTGGTGGATGTGTGTGAGTGCCGCCCCTGCGACTGCGAAATCACCGAAATCCCGCCCTGCGTCTGTTCCTGCTTCGGCAACGATCTCTGCTTCGGCGGAGACAGCAAACGGGTGTATGTCACCTTGGGCCAGTTTTCCATCATTCGGCTGGAGCGGGATTCCCAGCTCCTCATTCCGGTGTACGATTACTGCCTGCCCGACAAGGAGTGCACCTGCGGCACCAGCAACGGCGAGGAAGACCCCTGCGAAATTTTCCGCCACGTCCGCTTCCCCATGGGCGAATTCTTCCCGCCCGA
>CAYPZF010000174.1:0-2770 GCA_964415275.1 uncultured Oscillospiraceae bacterium
AGGCGGCGGAACGATTCTTCACACTGTGGGGGAAAAGGGTGAGACGCGCTATGAGGTGGAGCGGACTGCCGTCCTGCGCACGGTACCGGATGACCGGGGGCAGGGCATCCGCACGGAGCTGCTGCCGCCCGACAAGGCGGCTGCGGCCAGGCCGGTGCTAAACCGCACCGTCATGGCCTGGAACCGGCAGGTCTCCGCCCTGAAGATCTACACCCCCAACCAGAGGATGGACGACTATATCAACGGCTGGGCCCTCTATCAGGTGATTGCCTGCCGCCTGTTCGGGCGCACTTCCCGCTATCAAAACGGCGGCGCTTACGGCTTTCGGGACCAGCTGCAGGATGTGTGCACCCTCATCCCCACACGGCCTCAGCTGGCCGCGGAGCAGATTCTACGGGCCTGCGCCCGTCAATTTGAGGAGGGAGACGTACAGCACTGGTGGCATCCCCCCGCGGGGAAGGGCGTGCGCACCCGCATTTCCGACGACCTGCTGTGGCTGCCCTATACCCTCTGTGAGTATCTGGAGACCTATTGGGACGAGACGCTGCTCCAAAAGCAGGTGCCCTATATCACTTCCGCGCCGCTGGGCCCGCAGGAGCACGAGCGGTATGAGACGCCGGCGGTGTCCGAGCGGAGCGGGACGGTGTACGAGCACGCTGTGGCCGCCATCACATGTGTCCTGAACCGGGGGACCGGGGCCCACGGCCTGGCCCTGATGGGCACCGGAGACTGGAACGACGGCATGGACCTGGTTGGCGCGGGGGGGAAAGGGGAGAGCGTGTGGCTCACCTGGTTCCTCTCCCATGTGCTCCACAGATTTGCCACGCTGTGCCGTCGGCTGGGGGACGACGCCCGGGCAGGGGAATATCAGCAAAAGGCCAAGGACCTGTCCCATGCGGCCAATGAGGCCTGGGACGGGGCCTGGTTCCTGCGGGGGTACTACGACAACGGTGAGACCCTGGGCAGTCACCAGGACCTGTACTGCCAGATAGACAGCATTGCCCAGTCCTTTGGCACCCTGAGCCCTTACGCCGACGAGGAGAAGGTGGCTCAGGGGGTGCGGGCGGCGGCCGCCCGCCTGTTCCACCGGGACTGCGGAGTGGTGCAGCTCTTTGACCCGCCCTTTGAGGCTGGGGAGCGGGACCCGGGGTATATCCGCGGATACCTCCCCGGTGTGCGGGAGAACGGGGGGCAGTACACCCACGGGGCGGTGTGGCTGGCCATGGCGCTGCTCAAAATTGGCGCGGTGCGGGAGGGCTATGAGATTTTAGATGCGCTTATCCCCGCCGGACATGCCCCGGAGGTCTACAAGACCGAGCCCTATGTGCTGCCCGCCGACGTCTATTACAACCACATCCACGCCGGCCGGGGCGGCTGGAGCTGGTACACCGGGGCGGCCGGGTGGTATTACCGGGTGGTGGTTCAGGAGCTGCTGGGGATTCGGGTCACCGACGGACGGCTCACCCTGTCGCCCCGGCTGCCCGCCGACTGGCCGGGCTACAGCGCCCAGTGGCGGACGGAGTCCTTTACCCTTCATCTGAAAGCGGAGCGGGGAGAGGGGTCCGGCCTCACGCTGGACGGCCAGCCCTGCCCGGAGGGCGTGCTCCTGGCCACGTGCACCGGGGAGCATACACTGTGCTTTACCTTTGGATAATTTTATGGTATCATAACCGCGCAACGGTTATGATACCAGTTATGTCCCCATCGGCGCCCGGCCTGCGGCCACAAGCGCCGGGGGAGGCCGCGCGATGCCGTGCGCGCTTGCGCTCATGGCGTAAAAAATGCCACGAAACGTGAAAGGACTGATGTCTGTATGGTCCAGGCCACCCACAGGGAGCTGCTGCCCGGCGTCCAGCTCACGGCGGTTCACACCAACAAATTCAAGACCTGTGTGATAGGCGTCCACCTGCTGGCCCCTTTGGACGAGGCCACCGCCTCACTCAACGCGCTGCTGCCCCAGGTGCTGCGGCGGGGCACCCGGCGCCATCCCGATATGGAGTCCCTTTCCGCCGCCCTGGATGAGCTCTACGGCGGCTCCGTGGAGCCCATGGTGCGCAAAAAGGGGGAGACCCAGTGCATCGGATTCATGGGCAGCTTTCTGGACGATGTCTACACGCCGGACGGCGCTATGATTTTGGAGTCCGCCGCGGCGCTCATGGGCGACCTTCTCCTGCGCCCCGCCTTGGAAAACGGCGGGTTCCGCCCTGACTATGTGGCGGGCGAGCGGGCCAATCTGGCGGACCGAATCCGCGCCCAGATGAACAACAAGCGGCAGTATTCGGTGCTGCGCACCGCTCGCATCATGTGTGAGGAAGAACCTTACGGCGTCGATGCTCTGGGGGATGAGGCCCGTGCCTCCGCCATCACCGGAGAGGCGCTGTGGGAGCGCTATCACACCCTGCTGACCACCGCGCCCGTGGCCATCTATTACTGCGGCTCCGCCCCCGTTGCCCGGGTGGAGGAGGCGCTGAAGCGGGCACTGGACGGGCTGCCGCGCACGGGACCGCGGTCCCTTCCGCCCTGTACGGCGTGGCCCGACCCCTTCCACCAGCCCCCCCTCTTCGTGGAGGAGCGGCTGGATGTGGCCCAGGGCAAGCTGGCCATGGGATTCCGCACCGGGGGTGCCAGCGCCGCCCGGGAGGATCTGCCCGCCCTGCTGGTGTGCAACGCCGTCTTTGGCGGCACCACCACCTCCAAGCTCTTCATGAACGTGCGGGAGCGCCTTTCCCTGTGTTATTTCGCCAGCTCCATGGTGGAGCGCTATAAGGGC
>CAYPZF010000175.1:0-2716 GCA_964415275.1 uncultured Oscillospiraceae bacterium
GCGCCAAGCCGCCGTTTTCGTTTGCGTTCATGTGACCTTTTCAAAACTGGTGCCGCACGTGCGGCAGGTGATCTGAACCTTGCCCTTGCCCCGCGGTACCCGAAGCTGTTGCCCGCAGTTGGGGCATTTGAAGTAGCAGTGCTCTCTGTCGGTGCGTATGGTGCGCCGCAGCCGGAACCAGCGGATGACCGGGTCGATCAGGGACATAAACCTAGCGTTCTCCGCACGGCGTTTTCCTATATTCCGAGAGAGCACCCGAAACGCGGAGAGGCCGGCGGGGACAATGGCCATCACCCCAAATATGGCAAAGCCGGTTACGGCGGATAGCAGGTAGAGCACCCCATAGAGGGCCAACAACGTGATGGAAAGCTGGTCGGCCCCGTTTCTGCCATACATTGCTCTTTGCAGCCAACTCATAAAGTGCCTTTCGTCTCCTTCTTGCGCACAAAGCGTCCTTACATTTGTCTAATCCAATCATATCTCTTATCACCTTATTCGTCAAGAAATGAAACGTAAACAATGTGTGAATTGTACAGAAACGCCAATGGGTTTGGCGGGGCGGTCACCAATCTTGCCGGACCGGGACGTCCCAGATAGTCCGGGCATAGTCCCGGATGCTCCGGTCGGCCGCAAAAACGCCGGAGCGGGCCACATTGATGAGGGACATCTCGTTCCAGCGCCGGACGTCTTCGTACGTCTCCCCCGCTCTGGCGTGGGCCCGGCGGTAGCTGTCGAAGTCGGCCAGGAGCAGGTATTCGTCGGCGGCGCCGTCCGTACCAAAGAGCAGCCGGTTGACAAGGTCACCGTAATTTACCCCGTCGGAGAACCCCCTGGAGATGCTCTCCAGGGCCAGCTTGATCTCCGGGTCGCGCATGAAATATTCATAGGGGTTGTAGCCCCGTCGTTTTTTCTCCTTGACCTCCCCGGCGGTCAGGCCGAAGAGGAAGATGTTGTCGTCCCCAAGCCGCTGGTGCATCTCCACATTTGCGCCGTCCAGGGTGCCGATGGTGAGGGCGCCGTTCATCATAAACTTCATGTTCCCGGTGCCCGACGCCTCCTTGCCCGCGGTGGAAATCTGCTCGGAGAGCTCGGCGGCCGGCATGAGCTTCTCCGCCAGGCTGACCCGGTAATTCTCCAGGAACACCACCTGGAGCCGGTCCTTGCACAGGGGGTCGGCGTTGATTTGCCGACTCAGGGAGTTGATGAGCCGGATGATCTGTTTGGCCACCGTGTAGCCCGGCGCCGCCTTGGCGCCGAAGAGATAGACCCGGGGGGTAAACCGGAAGCCGGAATCCTCCCGCAGCTTGCCGTACAGCCAGGCGATGTGCATAACGTTGAGCAGCTGGCGCTTATACTCGTGCAGGCGCTTGACCTGGACATCGAACATCGCGTCGGTGTTGAGCCGGACACCGCTCTCCCGGTACAGATGGCCGGCAAAATCCCGTTTGTTCGCCGCCTTGATCTCGGCCAGACGGGAGAGGACGCCGGCGTCCTCCTTGTACTGCTCCAGCGCCTCCAGCCGGGAGGGGTTGGTGAGGTAGCCCTCGCCGCCGAGGCAGTCCCTGAGCAGGCCGGCCAGCCGGGGGTTGATCCCCGTCAGCCAGCGCCGGTGGTCGATGCCGTTGGTGACGTTTTTGAATTTTTCCGGCGTGCGCTGATAGGCCCCGGGGAACACCTCCCGCCTGACGATTTCAGAGTGGAGGGCGGAGACGCCATTGACCGCGAAGCAGGCGCACACGCACAGGTTCGCCATGCGCACCTCGCCGTCCCAGATGACGGCCATGTCCCGCACCCGGGCCTGGTCGCCGTGGAAAAATTCGTTGAGCTGCCGCTGATAGCGGTGGTTGATCTCCACCAGCAGCTGCCAGACGCGGGGCAGGAGCCGCTCGACGAGCTGCTGGGACCAGCGCTCCAGGGCCTCCGCCAGCACGGTGTGGTTGGTGTAGGCCACGGTGCGGGTGACGATCCGCCACGCCTCCTCCCAGCCGTAGCCCTCCTCATCCAGGAGAATGCGCATGAGCTCCGGAATCACCAGGGCGGGGTGGGTGTCGTTAATTTGAATGACATGCTTCTCACTGAAGTTGCGCAGGGTGCCGTACCGGGCCCGGTGCTTGCGGCAGATGGACTGTATGGTGGCCGATACAAAGAAATACTGCTGCTTCAGACGCAGGGATTTGCCCTCATAGTGGTTGTCGTCGGGGTAGAGCACCTTGGCGATGACCTCCGCCATGGCCTGCTGCTCCACCGCCTTGAGGTACTCCCCCCGGGAGTAGAGGGACATATCCACAGGCACCGGGCTCTTGGCGTCCCACAGCCGCAGCACGTTCACATGGTCGGTCTCATAGCCTGCGATTCTCATGTCCCTGGGGATGGCCAGCACCGTGTCGTAGCCCTCCAGCGTTGCCTGGTAGCGGCCATCCTCCCAATGCCCGGACACCGTACCGCCAAAATGAACCTCCTCGGCCTCATCCACCTTGGGGATGAGCCAGGCGTCCCCCAGGTCCAGCCAGTGGTCCGCCAGCTCCACCTGCTGGCCGTCCACAATCTTCTGCTTGAAGATGCCCAGCTCGTAGCAGATGGAATAGCCCGTGGCGGGAATCTCCAGCGTGGTCATGGAATCCAGGTAACAGGCGGCCAGGCGGCCCAGGCCGCCGTTGCCCAGGCCGGCGTCCGGCTCGGTTTCAAAGAGCTCGGCGGCGGAAAAGCCCAGCCCCTC
>CAYPZF010000176.1:0-2689 GCA_964415275.1 uncultured Oscillospiraceae bacterium
TTGGTTTGTATCTGTGAAAGACGGGAAGAAAAGGTGTAAAATAAAGTCATCTTTTTGTAAGGAGCTGTGTTTCCATGGCTATGAACTATTTGGAGAGCCCCTCCACAGACCCAGCCTTTAACCTGGCGCTGGAGCAATATGTGTTCGATGCCCTGCCCAGAGACCGGTCTTATTTCATGCTCTGGCAGAACGACAACGCCATTATTGTGGGCAGGCATCAGAATACAATGGAGGAGATTAACGCGGCTTATGTGGCCGAACACAATATTAAGGTGGTGCGGCGCCTCTCCGGCGGCGGTGCGGTCTACCATGACCTGGGAAACCTGAACTATACCTTTATTACCGACGCCAACCCCGACCGTCCCGATGTCATGGACCTGCAGGTGTTCTGCCAGCCCCTGATCCGAGCGCTGGACAAGCTCGGGGTTCAGGCCGAGGCCCATGGCCGCAACGACATCACCATTGACGGCAAGAAATTTTCCGGCAATGCCCAATATATCAAGGACGGCCGGGTCATGCACCACGGTACCATCCTGTTTGATTCCGACCTCTCGGTTCTGGGTGAGGCCCTAAACGTCTCCCCGGAGAAATATGAGTCCAAAGGGGTCAAGTCGGTGCGCAGCCGGGTGACCAATGTGCGGCCTTACCTGCCCGAGGGCACCACCCTCCAGCAGTTTAAGCAGGCGCTGCTCACCCACATGATGGAGGGGCAGACACTCACAGAGTACACCCTCTCCCCCGCCGACCTGACGGCGATTGAAGCCCTCAAAGAGCGCTATGAGCTGTGGGACTGGAACTACGGCGTCTCCCCCAAGTACACCCTGCGTAAGTCCGGGCGTTTCCCGAGCAGCGGCCAGGTGGACCTCCACATCGACGTGGTGGACGGACGCATCGCGGATTTCGTGGCCTACGGCGACTATCTGGGCAACGGCGACGTCAGCGAACTGGCAGACGAGCTGAAAGGCTGCCGGTTGGAGCGGGAGTCCCTCCAGACCGTACTGGACTATATCCCCGACTGGTGGTATTTCCACGATATGAGGGCAAGCGAGCTGGTTGATTTGATCCTGTTATAAAGCGCAGCGCACCCCATGTTTTTAAATTCTATTTTAATGTAAGGAGCAGCCAACGATGGAACGACTGATTGGCACCGTCTCCCGCGGAGTCCGCGCCCCCATTGTCCGGCAAGGGGATGATATTGCCCAGATTGTAATAGACAGTGTGCTGGCCGCCGCGGAGAGCGACGGCTTCTCCCTGCGCGACCGGGATGTGGTCGGCGTCACCGAGGCGGTGGTGGCCCGTGCCCAGGGCAACTACGCCACTGTAGAGCAGATTGCCGTCGACGTGAAGGCCAAGTTCGGCGGCCATACCGTGGGTGTGGTGTTCCCCATCCTCAGCCGCAACCGCTTTGCCGTCTGCCTGCGGGGCATCGCCACCGGGGCAAAGAAGATTGTCCTTCTGCTCTCCTACCCTGCCGACGAGGTGGGAAACCCTCTGATGGACCCGGACCTGCTGGACGAAAAGGGTGTGGACCCTTGGCGCGACGTGCTGACCGAGGACCGGTATCACGAGCTCTTCGGTTACACCAAGCATATCTTCACCGGGGTGGACTATATTACCCATTATAAGGAACTGATCCAGAGCTGCGGCTGCGAGGTGGAGGTGGTGCTGGCCAACGACTGCCGCGTCATCCTGGAGCACACCAAGTATGTGCTGTGCTGTGACATCCACACCCGCGCCCGCTCCAAGCGGCGGCTGCTGGCCGCGGGCGCGGAGACGGTGTACTGCCTGGACGAGCTCATGACCGCAAGCGTGGACGGCAGCGGCTACAACGAAACCTATGGCCTTTTGGGCAGCAACAAGGCCACCGAGGACAAGGTGAAGCTCTTCCCCCGGGACTGTCAGCCCGTGGTGGAGGCCATCCAGGCCGGTCTGCTGGCCAGAACCGGCGCCAAGGTGGAGGTCATGGTCTACGGCGACGGCGCCTTCAAGGACCCGGTGGGGAAGATTTGGGAGCTGGCCGACCCGGTGGTCTCCCCCGCCTACACCGCCGGTTTGGAGGGGCAGCCCAACGAGGTAAAGCTCAAGTACCTGGCGGACAATGAGTTCTCCAACCTGAGCGGAGACGCCCTGAAGGAGGCAATTTCCGACTACATCCGGCACAAGGACGATGACCTGACCGGCGAGATGGCTTCCCAGGGCACCACCCCCAGGCGGCTCACCGATCTCATTGGCTCGCTGTGTGACCTCACCTCAGGCAGCGGCGACAAGGGGACGCCCATTGTGCTGGTCCAGGGGTACTTCGACAACTACACCGAATGACGCCGCCTGCCAAAGGCCGCTGAAAACGCCTCCCCCGCAACGCTGCGGGGGAGGCGTTTGTGTTTGAAATGAGGGGGCGTCATTCGCGCCAGACCCGGATCATGCCGCCGGCCTCTTGGGCCTTCCGCAGCAGAATGATAAGAAGCGGGAAGATGAACACCCCGGGCAGACCCAGAATATGAAGTCCCAGGTACATTGCCATCAGGGTCACCAGGGGGGGCAGGCCGATGCGCTGGCCAATCAGCTTCGGCTCGATAATATTCCGCAGCACCGTAATAATAATATAGATCAGGATGAGGCCAATGCCCCTGCCCAGATTCCCGATGAGGAGGCAGGTAAGGCCCCACGGGATGAGAATGGTCCCGGTGCC
>CAYPZF010000177.1:0-2688 GCA_964415275.1 uncultured Oscillospiraceae bacterium
ACATGGGGGAGTACCGGGCCTGGCCGTCCGCCATGCCCGAGAAATCGTTGGTCATCAGACGGTTGACGTTGGAGAGGGCGTCCGGGCCCCGGAGTATAATCTCCCCCATGTGGGAGACGTCGAAGAGCCCACAGGCGGTGCGGACCGCCATGTGCTCCGCGATGACACCGGAGTACTGCACAGGCAGGAGCCATCCGGCAAAGGGGACCATCCTGCCGCCAGCTGCCACGTGGCGGTCGTAAAGGGGTGTCTTTTGTTCCATAAGCGTGATCTTCCTCCTCTTTCTTTCCACACCGGCCGCCGCCGGTACGCCCCCGCGGGTGGTTCGAGGGATGTCCTTGGTTTTCGGGATAGAACGGGATATAATAAGGTGCAGATAAAAACAGAGGCGCGCACCAAATAAGCTGCACGCCCCTGTTCCAGACCTGAAAGTTTTCCCCCGCCTAGGGCGAGGTTGCCTCTTCGGCGCGGAGCACAATCCGCTTTCCAAGGGTTCGCCAAGCACCGACCCCTTTGCCTGAAAGCCCTTTGCAAGTTCCCCTTCGGCGGCAGGCAAAAACCGCACGCTCCCGATGCCGTCACCCGAGACATTATTCTATTTTCTACCCCTTAGTATATGGACTTTTCCGCCGTCTGTCAACCTTCTTTTTACGCAATGCGGCGTTGACCGGCTTTCTCTTTCGTGGTACACTGGACAAAGAAAAAAACAGGGCTTTCCCCTGCTCTGAAAGGGAGGATTTTATGCAGCAGCCAGAAGAACATTCCCTGGCCCTGAGGGCGGCCCAGGCACGCCTGCTCGGCATGGAGATGGTGCACACCGCCGCCTCGGGCCACATCGGCGGCTCACTTTCCGCCATGGAGGTGCTTGTCACCCTCTATTTCCGCACCATGCGCATCGACCCCGCCAACCCGCTGGACCCGGACCGGGACCGTTTTGTGCTCTCAAAGGGGCACTGTACGCCCGGCCTCTATCCCGTCCTGGCCCTGCGGGGGTATTTTCCGGTGGAGAACCTGAAGCAGTTCCGCTCTATTCACGGTGAAATGAGCGGCCACGCCGACATGCACGTACCCGGTGTGGACATGTCCACCGGGAGCCTGGGGCAGGGCATCTCCGCCGCTGTCGGCATGGCCATGGCCGGTAAAATAGATCAGGCGGGATACCGGGTCTACGCCCTCCTGGGCGACGGTGAACTGGCGGAGGGCCAGGTGTGGGAGGCGTTTATGTCCGCCGCCAAATACCGGTTGGACAATCTCTGCGCCATCGTGGACGTGAATGGGCTCCAGATTGACGGCAGGACCGCGGACATCATGCCCTCCAGTCCGCTGGATAAGAAGTTCGAGGCCTTTGGCTGGCATGTTATAAAGGCGGACGGGCACAGCTTCCAGGCGCTGGAAGAGACCTTCGCGCAGGCGGCCGCCCACCGCGGTGCGCCCACGGTGATTCTGGCCGAAACGGTCAAGGGAAAGGGCGTCTCCTTTATGGAGCACGAGGCCGGCTGGCACGGCAAGGCGCCGGACGACGCGCAGTTTGAGCTGGCCATGGCCGAGCTGAAAGCCGCCTTGGCGAGATTGGAGGGGAATTGACATGGGAGAGACCATTGCGACCCGCGCCGCGTATGGCAAGGCGATTGTAGCGTTGGCGGAGGAAGACCCGGCGCTTCTGGTGCTGGACGCGGACCTGTCCAGCGCCACCATGACCAAGGACTTTTCCAAGGCCTGGCCCGACCGCTTTTTCAACATGGGGATTGCCGAGTGCAATATGGCGGGCGTGGCCGCCGGCCTCGCCACCTGCGGCAAGAAGCCGTTTATCAACACCTTCGCCATGTTTGCCGCGGGCCGCGCCTATGAGCAGGTGCGCAACTCCATCGCCTACCCCCGCCTGAATGTAAAGGTGGTGGGTTCTCACGGCGGCCTCTCGGTGGGCGAAGACGGCGCCACCCACCAGTGCATTGAGGATTTCGCCCTCATGCGCGCCATCCCCGGCATGCTGGTCTGCTGTCCGTGTGACGGGCACGAGATGCGCCTGGCCACAAAGGCCCTTTTGGCGTACGACGGTCCCGCCTATATGCGTCTGGGGCGCCTAGCGGTGGACACCGTCACCGACACGATTCCGGACTATCAATTCACCCTTGGCAAGGGCGTCACCCTGCGGGCCGGAAACGATGTTGCCATCGTGGCCGGCGGCATGATGGTGCAGATGGCCCTCAAGGCCGCCGACCTGCTGGCCGCCGAGGGCATTTCAGCCCGGGTGCTGGATTTTCACACCATCAAACCCCTGGATGAGGCGCTGCTGCGCCAGGCCGCGGAGGAGACCGGCGCCATCGTGGTCACCGAGGAGCACAACGTCCTGGGCGGTCTGGGCGGCGCGGTGGCGGAGTATCTCTCCGGCGTCTGTCCGGTCCCTGTCGTGCGCCACGGGGTGGAGGACGTCTTTGGCCGCTCAGGAAAAGCGCAGCAGGTGCTGGCCGCCTACGGGCTTACCCCAGAGCGCATCGCGGAAAAGGCCCGTCAGGCCGTTCGCTTGAAGAAATAGCGTGCGAAAGCCGGAAGCACAGGGGCGGACAGTTTCGGCTGTCCGCCCAAATCATCCGCACCGACACAGTCGGTTTTTTATTGACAAGCCGTTCAGAATATGTTATCTTGATAGTTGCATTTGAACGGCGGCTCATGGGGAGAGATGTCCGAGTG
>CAYPZF010000178.1:0-2684 GCA_964415275.1 uncultured Oscillospiraceae bacterium
CTGGTGAACAGCACCCCGTCGCCGGTATAGGCGCTCTCTAAAAAGAGCTTGGAGAAGGCCGGGTGGGCCTCATAGTCCTGGATGGGCGCCAGAATGGGCTCCAGATAGCAGGCCAGCTCGCCCCGCCAGGTCCCCTCCCCGCGCCAGGTGAGTTCAAATTCCCGAATCTCTCCGTTCTCCCGCTCCGGTACCCGGAGGGTCTGGGTGAGGGTAAGCTCCTCCCCCTCGCTCTGCCAGACCGCGTGGTTGGAGAACTGATGGGAGAAGCAGGCGGGTGTCCCCGTCCCGTCCGCGCCTGCGGCCAGGGCGGTCAGCGACTTGGCCAGGGTGGTGGTCCCCATGCGGGAGAGGGATTCCCCCGCGGCGTCGCACTGTACGGTGTACGCCCCGTTGGAGACCAGGTGGATGGCCCGGGCCTCCCCCTCCCGCCAGGAGCCGGTGCGCACGAAGGAGGGCGCCGCCGCCCGCTTTGGCTTTTCGGGTACCTCGGAGGCCGGAGACTTTAACGTCACCGCCCCCACGGGCACCTTCTCCTGGAGTAGCTCCCGATAGGCCAGCATGTCCCGGTCCCGCATGAACCGGCGCTGCATGATGTTGTCGTTCAGAGCGTTGTTGATGGAGACCAGACTCATCCCCAGATGGTGGGCCATGAAGCAGCGCACCGGCTCGAAGGGCCGCTCCCCCGCCAGGCGGCCCGCGGTGTAGTCCGCCGCCTCATAGAGGCCATACTTCCCCTCCATCCCCAGACCGCGCAGCCGCCGCAGGTTGGCGCTGGCGGCCGCCGGCGCCACGGTCAGCGCCAGGAAGGAGGAGTAGGGAGAGACCACCAGCTCGCTGTCCAGCCCACGTTTGAGGCCCAGCCGCTGTACGCCGTGGGCCTTGTACTGATAGTTCAGCGCGCCGTCAAAAGCGTAAAAGGCGGATTCGGAGATGCCCCAGGGTACCCCCTTTCTGGCCGTCCGGCTCCGCTGGACGTAAAGACAAAAGGCCATGGATTCGTAGAGCAGGGAGTTCTTGTAGACAGGCAGGAGCAGCGCGGGCATGAAATACTCGAACATGGTCCCCGTCCAAGAGGCCATACCGCTGTAATTAGCGTAGGAGACCAGCGCCCGGGAGAGCCTGCGCCAGTGGCGGGGAGAGACCTCCCCCCTGGCCACCGCCAGAAAGCTGGCCTGTCTGGCCTCGCTGGCCATCAGGTCGTACCACCCTTCGGTATAGGCCTGTGCCGTCACATCATAGCCGATGGTAAAGAGCTTTCGGTCCGGGTCGTAGAGGACGGCCAGGTCCATGGCGTCGGACAGGGCTTCGGCCCGGCGGGCCAGCCTGTCCTCCCCCCACTCATAGAGCCCCTCCCGCAGGGCAATCAGGCAGCCGCACAGGTTGCCGCTGTCCACGGTGGAGACATACTTGGGGGCCAGCGGAGCGGCGGTGGCGGTGTCATACCAGTTGTAAAGGTGGCCGTTCCACTTCTCCAGGGCCTCCATGCTCTCCAGCATATGGCCCAGCAGGGTCACCGCCTTGCGCCGGGGCAGCAGGTCTAGATCCACGGCAGAGAGCACCGAGAGCAGCGCCAGGCCGATGTTGGTGGGCGAGGTGCGCCGGGCCAGGGTGGGATTGGGTTCCTCCTGCCAGTTGTCGGGGGGGAGCCAGTGGTCCTCAGGGCGCAGGAAATCGGAAAAAAAGCGCCAGATCAACGCCCCCTCATGGAGCAGGAAGGGGGCGTCCGCGGGCGAGGCCGCCCTGGCCGGTGCGATGGGCCGACTCATAGACCAGGCAAACAGGGGGGAGAGGGCCCACAGCAGACCCACGGCACTGCCGGCGGGCAGGGTGGCAAAGACTGTGGCCAGCACCCCCACCAGAGCGGCGGGCCAGAGCCGCCGGTAGTTGGCCAGAATACCGTTTCTCACCTTTTTGTCGCTCTCCGCCGCCGTGGTCCACTCCAGCATGCCCCGATGGGCCACCAGCTGCCGCCACAGTGAGACGGAGATGGCGGACAGGCAGGTGACCGCCTGACAGGGCAAAAAGAGCAGCTGTACCAGGGTCTGAAGAATCATGCCGCCCGGTCCGGCGATGATGGTGGAGTGGTAGCGCTCCCGCAGGCCGCGCCCGCCCCGGAAGGCCAGGTCAGCCCCCGAGAGAAGCAGGTTGGACCAGGCCGACAGAATGGCGGCGGTGGCGGCGGCGGCAAAGACAGGCCCGTCCATACACATCCCCAGAAACAGGGCAATGAGGGTGCAGATGGGGGACAGACTGCGTCGTAAATTGTCGAAGATTTTATACTTGTCCGCGTCGGTGATGGGGTTGCGCTCCTTGGTTCCGTTTTCCAGCCGCACCGTGCGGCCCAGCCAGGGCAGAATCTGCCAGTCCCCCCTCACCCAGCGGTGGAGCCGGTTAAAGTAAGAGGTCACCTTATAGGGGTATCCGTCGGTGAGCTCCACATCCCCCGCCCTGTCGCCGAGTATCTGCCGCACCCAGTCATACTCCGGAAATATCGTGCAAACAACGCTCGGCCTGCCGTCGCTCCCGCCTGCCGCGGCGGAACCGGAGCAGCCGGCAAGCAGTCCGACAAGCATGAACCGATTCCAGAACAAGGGAGTCAAAAAACCACTGTTGAGGTGCATCATCATCGAGCCGAAACTCCAGATGGAAAACAGCACCATGTAGAATTGGAACGACCAGTAAAA
>CAYPZF010000179.1:0-2586 GCA_964415275.1 uncultured Oscillospiraceae bacterium
GACCAGGGCGGCCGCCTCCCGACGCTGGTCCACAAACACACAGTGGGCGGCGCCCCGGGACAGGCACTCGATTCCCATCTGTCCCGTCCCGCTGAAGAGGTCCAGCACCCGCCTGCCTTCGATGTCAAACTGGATGATGTTAAAAATGGACTCCTTGACCCGGTCCGTGGTGGGGCGGGTGTCATAGCCCCTCAGCTCCTTCAGCTTTCGGCCACGGGCCGTTCCGGTGATCACGCGCATGGCGCCCACACTCCTTTGTCATGATTGGCGCTTCCGGCGCCGGAGACGCCGCGGCCCTATGGCACCCCGTCCCCCTCCCGCGCGGGGCGGAAATGCGCATACACCGCGGCGGCCGCATGCTTCGGCACGACCTCCTCCAGCTCGGCCAGAGAGGCGGCCTTGATCCTTTTCACGCTTTTGAACCGGGTGATGAGGGCGTTTTTCCTGGCCTTGCCCACACCCGGAATCCCATCCAGGGCGGAGGCCCGCAGCCCCTTAGAGCGCCTGAGCTGGTGGTACTGGAGGGCGGAGCGATGGGTCTCCTCCTGAATCCGCCCGACAAACGCGAACAGGGCGGGGTTGTTCTGAATGCCCAGCAGGGCCCCGTCCGGGGTCACCAGCGCCCGGGTGCGGTGGCGGTCGTCCTTTACGATGCCCGCCACGGGCACCGACAGTCCGATGTCCGCCAGGGTCCGCCGCGCCAGCGACGCGTGGGTGGCGCCGCCGTCTACCAGAATGAGGTCGGGCAGGGCACCGAAGGCCTCGTCGCCCTGAATCCAGCGCCGAAACCGCCGGTCCAGGACCTGGGCCATGGCCGCGTAATCGTCGGGGCCGGTCAGGCCGCGCAGCTTAAAGTGCCGATAGTCCCCCTTGCGCGGCTTTCCGTCCGAGAAAACAGCCATAGACGCCACGATGTCGGAGGGGCCGGTGTTGGAGATGTCATAGGCCTCAATCCGCCGGGGTGGTTCCGGGAGGTTCAGCAGCCTGCCCAGCGCCTCAAGCACTTTGCTGCGCCGCTGCTCCCCGCCGGCGGCGCGCACGGCCTCGTCGGCGGCGTTTTTGTTGGCCAGGCGGATGAGCTCGGCCTTGGCGCCCCGGCGCGGGGTGACCAGCTCCACCCTGCGGCCCGACCGCTCTGAGAGCAGCCGCGCCAGAAGGGGGCCGTCCTCTATCTCCACGGGCAGCAAGATCTGCCCCGGCAGGGCGCCGCGTCCGCTGTAATATTGCGCCACGAGGGCGGAGAGCACCTCGCTGTCCTCCGCCTCCGCCGGCGCGTCCAGGAGCTGCGCGTCCTTCGCCGCCAGGGCCCCCTCCACATAGTGGAGCACTGAAAAACAGCTTTTGGCCTCCCCGCGGGAAAACCCCACCACGTCGGTGTCCGCCAAAAAGGCGCTCAGGACCTTTTGACGCTTGCCCAGCATCTGAATCGCCCGCAGCCTGTCCCGCAGCGCGGCGGCCTCCTCGAAGCGCAGCGCCCCGGCGGCGGCCTCCATCCGGGCGGTCAGCTCCTCCTCCACCTCGCCGCGCTTCCCCTCCAGGAGACGGACGGCCTGGGCAATGGCCTGGCTGTGGCGCTCACGGTCCATCTCGGGACGGCACCAGCCGTCGCACCGGCCCATGTGGTGGTTGAGGCAGGGGCGCTCCTTTCCGATGTCCCGCGGGAACCTCCTGCCGCAGGAGGGCAGGCGCAGCGCCAGCCGCAGGGCGTCTACGATGGCCCAGGTGCTGCCGCGGCTGCCGTACGGGCCAAAATAGCGCGCGCCGTCGTCGGCGGCCCGGTTGACCAGCGAAAACCTGGGGTAGGGCTCGTGGATGGAGAGACGAATATAGGGGTAGCCCTTATCGTCCTTGAGCAAAATATTGTAGCGGGGCTGGTGGCGCTTGATGAGAGAGCACTCCAGCACCAGCGCCTCAAATTCAGAGTCGGCCACAATCACGTCGAAGCTGTCCAACTGGCCCAGCATGGCCCGGGTCTTTTCCGTGTGGGCGGCCGAGTCCTGAAAATACTGTGAGACGCGGTGCTTTAGGGCCTTGGCCTTTCCCACGTAAATGACCTTGCCCGTCTTGTCCATCATGATATAGACGCCCGGCAGAAGGGGCAGGGCGCGGGCGTTTTGTTTCAGTTCCTCAAAGGTCATCGGTGTCCCCTCGAATGTATTGTTGTCCGCCGCGCGCGCTTCTATGTGCGCGGCGCGTCCGCTGCGTGTGTTTTCTATCATAGCAGACCCCACCCCCCCTGTAAAGGGCAGAAAAAACGGACGTAAGACACAGCTCACGCCCGTTCCCTGGCCATTTTCTTCTGTCCCGCGCCGGCGGGGATGCCGCTTGCTTACTCCGCGAAGTTGGAGGAAATGATCTCTACCAGCGCGTCTACCGCTTCCTTCTCGTCCGGACCGTCCGCGATCAGCATAATGGGGGTCCCCTTCACAATCCCTAGGGAAAGCACACCCAGCAGGCTTTTCGCGTTGACCTTGCGCTCTTCCTTCTCCACCCAGATGGAGCTCTTAAATTCGTTGGCTTTTTGAATGAAAAACGTGGCCGGTCTGGCGTGAAGGCCCACTTGGTTATTCACAACCGCCTCTTTAC
>CAYPZF010000180.1:0-2585 GCA_964415275.1 uncultured Oscillospiraceae bacterium
ACATAGGCGGTCTGATAGGTGGTGTACAGGACCATGCCGGGCCGGGCCCCGGCCGGCTTCTTGACAAACTTGACCGGGGTGTAGTCCACGGGCACCTGCTTGCCCTCCCGGGCCTGGGAATGGCAGGCCGCGATCTGGGCGGCCTCGGTCAGACTCCGGACATCGGGCTCCCCGCCGTCGGTACATAAAATAACGTGGGCGCCGTGGATCTTCTGGGTGTGGAGCCAGATGTCCCGCTTTCCGGCCAGCCTGGTGGTGAGCAGGTCGTTCTGGCTGTTGTTGCGCCCCACCAGCACACGCAGACCGGAGGAGGTGCGAAATTCATGGGGCTTGCCCGCCACACGCTTCTCCCGCCCCCCGGCCTTGGCGCCCCGGCGCAGATACCCGGTCTCTGTGAGCTCCTGGCGGATTTCCTGCAGGTCCCGCTCCCCCTCCGCCAGGGCGATGCTCTCCAAAACGCTGTTCAGATAGTCCAGCTCCCGCCGGCCCCGCTCCAACTGGAGGGTGAGCATCTCCTCCGCCGTTTTCGCCTTGGTGTACTGCTTGTAATATTTGGCCGCGTTCTGCTGGGGGGTGAGCAGGGGGTCTAGTTTGATGTCCGTCCAGCCCCCCTCCGGCGCGTAAAAGTCTGCCGCCCGCAGAACGGGCATGCCCTTCTCCATCGCGTGGAGGTTGGAGGTGACAATGTCCCCCAGCTGGCGCAGACGCTCTCTGTCCCGGGTGCCGAGCAGCTCCTGCTCCTGGTTGGCGAGCTTCCGCGCCGTCCGGTCCCTGGCGCTGGTGACCCGCTTGACGAGGTCGTGCCCGCGCTGGCGGTTGCGCTCCTGGCGCTCCCGGGTGCCGTAATAATCGTCCATTAGCTGGGAGAAGTCCGGGCAGGTCCGCAGCGTGACGTCGGGTCCGTATTGGAGAATGGGTAAAAAAGAAAAGTCCACGGGCCGGCCGTCCCGGAGGAGCATGGTGGGCGTGTAGCTGCCCCGCGACACCTCCGCCGCCCACTGGCTCAGGCCGGCGGCGGGGTCGGACATGCCGCGGAACTCCATCTCCCGCGCCAGCAGCGGGGGAACGCCCGTGTGGGGCTCCGGATAGCGGTAAAACATGCCGGGCAGTAGCTGCCGCTTGGCGGACAGCTCGGCGTCCACCCGGCGCAGACAGTCTAAAATGCGCCCCTCCGCGTCCAGCAAAATGAGGTTGGACCGGCGGCCCATGGCCTCCAGAATCAGGCGGCGGGTGGTCCTCTCCCCCAGCTCGTCGGTGGTCTCCAAGACCAGCTCCGCCAGCCGCTCCATGGGGGGCTGCTCCACCGCCCGAATCCGCCCGCCCGCCAGGTGCTTGCGCAGGAGCATACAGAACATGGGCGGGGTCTCCGGGTTTTCCCGGGAAAGAGCGGTGAGCTGAATCCGGGGGTGGTTGGGGCTGGCGGAGAGCAGCAGCCTGACAGTTCCGCCCGCGCCGCGCACCGCCAGGAGCACCTCGTCACGGCTGGGCTGATGTATCTTGTCCACCCGGCCGCCCAACAGCGCAGGCCTCAGCTCCCGGAGCACTGCCGAGAGGCAAATGGCGTCTAGAGACATGACTCCCCCTCCATCATCACCGCAAAAAGTTCGTTGAGCCGCGCCCGCCGGCCGCGGAGATAGAGCCAGCCGAACAGGGTCTCCAGCCCGGTGGCGGCCTGATACTCAACGCGGCTGGCCCTCTGGGGCACGCTGTGGGGGCTGGCGTTGCGCCCCCGGCGAAAGACGTCCGCCTCCTCCCGGGTGAGCAGGGGCAGTATCTTCTCCGCCATGGCGGCCTGCGCGGGGGCGGCCACAAACCCCACCGTCGCCCGATGGAGCGCCCCGGAGGTGGCCTTTCCATAGAGGCAGAGCCAGGCGCGCACCATGAGCTCATACACCGCGTCCCCCAAATGGGCCAGACCCAAATTGCTGATGGCGCCCAGCTGGTCCGGGCCCATTTCCACCTGAAAATAATCCGTCATTGTCGCCTCTCCCCTGTCCCCGCAGATGGCTGGAATCCATGTATCATATGTCATGTGTTTCGGTTGCCCCGTAAGGGGCGAGAAAAACGATTTAAATTGAAGTATAATAGCCACCTTGCGGCTATTATACCGCAATCGGCGCCGGGACACAACGCGGAGTTTCAGCGGGCGCCCGCCCCACGGCGCGCAAAGACGGCGGACACCCCGTCAAAAGGGGTCCGCCGTCTTTCTCTCATGGCCTGTCGGTGGCCCTCGTCACTTGTCATGCGCGCCCTGGACAGCGGCGGCAATGGTGCGGTCGGCTGCCTCCTTGGCGTGCTTCTGCACCTCCGCCTTGTTCTTCGGGCTGCGCACCGTACAGCCGGCCCCCTGAACGCAGCCGCCCTCGCAGGCCATGCCCTCGATGAAGTTGCCGTCCAAAACGCCCTTGGACTCCTTGAGCAGGGCCAGCCTGCAGGCCTCGATCCCGTCGCAGGGGACCGCCTTCAGGGTGAATGTCTCCTGTGGAACACCATGCTCCAAAAGCGCCTCTTAGACAGCGGCGGAGACGCCGCCGCTCTAGCCAAAGTTGCGGCAAAACCCGCTGGCCTGGTCGGGCGCCTCCGAT
>CAYPZF010000181.1:0-2556 GCA_964415275.1 uncultured Oscillospiraceae bacterium
GCGGCAGGTGTGCTCTTCGGGGGGCACGACGCTGGCGGCGCTGACCGCGTTTGACGAGCTGGAGTTTGACACGCTTGTCGCCCGGGCCATGGAGCGGTGTACCCGTCGGGCGGGAGAATTGGGAAGGTAATTTTTTTGCGTGTTGTCTCATAGGTTGTCTCAGAGGTGATGACCATGGGAAGACGACGCGCCAGGCGCGTTTTGGACGTGCCATCCCAGGGCGTTCCGTGCGCGCTGGTGGTACTGGCCATTTCATTTGGGCTGGGGGCACTGGTCGGGTGCGCCCTTGCGGCCTCGGTGGGAGAGGCGGGAAACCAAAGTCTGGCCGCCTATATCCAGAGCTATTTGGAGGCGTCGCAAAACGGGCTGACCCGCTCCATTCCGCTGCCCGCCCTGGTGTGGGAGACGATGCGGTGGCCGCTGCTGACTGTGCTGCTGGGGTTTACCGCCCTAGGCATTTTGGGGCTGCCGGTCCTCTTCGCGGCACGCGGCTTCCTGCTCTCCTTTGCGGCGTCCTCTTTTGTGCGCGCATTTGGCGCGCCGGGGGGAGGTCTGGCGTTCTTCGCCTTTGGCATCACCGCCCTGCTGTCGGTCCCGGCCCTCTTTGTGCTTGGGGTGCAGGGGTTTCGCGCCTCGCGTCGTCTGGCGGCCCGCGCCCTGGGGGACGGGAAAAGCCGCCTTCCCTTTGACCGGATTTACTTTCTGCGCTGCGGTGTCTGCGCGGGTGTTTTTTTTCTTTGTATGGTACTGGACTACTGGGTGGTGCCCGCGCTGGTGGGGGCGGTGGCCGGGGGGTTTTCCTGAGCGGCTGCCGGACGAAGCCCGGCGGCATACAAAAACGGATGAGAGAAAAGAAGGGTAGAACGTGGAGTACTTAGCGGCATATGAGGGCTATTTAAAAACTGAAAAAAAGGTATCCGCCAATACACTCAGTTCATACCTGCGGGACGTGAGGCAGTTCTTTGCGTATCTGTCCCGGAGTAATATGGCGCCGGAAGAAGTCAGGCAGCCGAACATCGAGGGGTATACCGCCTACCTTACCCGGGCGGGGAAGTCCAACGCCACGGTAATCAGGGCCATCGCATCCCTCAAGTCTTTTTACGGCTACATGGTGCTGTCCGGCCATATGACCGTCAACCCCGCTCTGGGGCTGACGCCGGTCAAGGCGGAGCGGAAGCTGCCCCAAATCCTCACCAGCAAAGAGGTGGAGCTCCTGCTGGCCCAGCCGGAGTGCACCGATTTCAAGGGGTACCGTGACCACGCGATGCTGGAGCTGCTCTATGCCACCGGAATTCGAGTGAGCGAGCTGATTGGAATGAACGTGGAAAATTTGAATTTGTCTGCCGGCCTGGTCCGATGCAGCGGGCGGGGGAAGTCCCGTGTGATTCCCCTGTACCCCGCCGCGGTGAAGGCCCTCGCCAACTATGTGGAGCATATACGGCCCCAGATGGTAGGGCGCCCCAAGGAGCGGGCCCTCTTCGTCAATATGAACGGGGAGCGGATGAGCCGGCAGGGCTTTTGGAAGATCATCAAGCAATACCAAGAGAAAGCCGGCATCCAAAAGGAGATTACGCCCCACACGCTGCGACATTCCTTTGCCGCGCACCTGCTGGAAAACGGCGCCGACCTCCACTCCATTCAGGAGATGCTGGGCCACGCCGACATCTCCTCCACCCAGGTGTATGCCCACCTGGTAAAGCAGAAGCTGAAGGATGTATACAACAAAGCCCACCCCATGGCGTGACGGTGCCCGGTGTTTTACCGTCCGCAAGGCGGGGGAGGGCACGGAAAAAAGGAGGGGCCGATGGGGTTTTCCACATTGGTGAGAGAGCTGAACCTGTCCGCTAAAATCATCGCTGTGACCCGTGTGACCTGCGGGGACGGGCAGGAGACTAGGGTGCCCCAGCACTGTGTGTTTCAGGCGCTGGGACGGGTTCTGGAGGGCGAGACCTTGGTTCTGACACGCGGCTCCTGTGGCTGCAGGGGCTTTGACTCCAACGCGGGCTTTGTGGACGAACGGCCGTCTATTCCCGGCGGGTACGGCCTCTTTCTCTCCTATGGCGCCGGGGAGGGGTTTCGGCCCGGAGAGCGGCTAAAGTGCGGCCCGCAGGTTGCGGAGCGCTACGCCGACGCCCTGCCCAAACAGGTGATGGGGGACTTCAACGCCATTCAGGTGGCGCCGTATCAGGAGGGGATGAAGCCGGATGTGGTGGTGAGCTTTGTCACCCCCGACCAGCTCTCCGCGATGGTGTTCCTTCACGATTTCAGACGCTCCGACTATGACAACACGATTGTTGCCGCCACGTCCGGCTGCGCCTCGCTGTTCCGCGTGCCCCTGGCAGAACTGGGCAAGGAGCGCCCCAAAGCGGTGATTGGAAACCTCGACATCGCGGCGCGCCCCTATCTGGACGAGCGGCTGCTGTCGTTTTCGGTCACTGGAGAGACCTTTCTGACCATGCTGGAGGACACCGGGGCATGCTTTTTTCACGCCCCCTTCTGGAGGCGCATCCGGCCCAGAATTCAGGCCATGGAGTAACGACAAAAACCGGCCTGCCG
>CAYPZF010000182.1:0-2546 GCA_964415275.1 uncultured Oscillospiraceae bacterium
GGAGCGGGAGGGCAGCGAAGCCGGCATCGGCATTTTTAACGGAGACATCGGCCAGATTACGGAGATCTCCCCCAAGGGCGAGCTTATCACCGTGGACTTTGACGGCCGCCTGATGGACTATACCCCGGAAACGCTGGGGGAACTGGAGCAGGCCTACGCCGTCACCGTACACAAGGCCCAGGGCAGCGAATACCGGGCGGTCATCCTGGCCGCGATGGACGGGGCCCCCATGCTCCTCACCAGAGGGGTGCTCTACACCGCCATCACCCGGGCGCGGGAGCTCTTTATCATTGTGGGAGACGAGCGGGTGGTGGCCAAGATGGCCGCCAACGACCGGCAGCAGCGGCGCTATTCCGGCCTGCGGGCCCGGCTGGCCAATCCGTGATTCTTTTCTCTTTCTCCTGTTTTTTCCCTAAGTATTTTATACTTGTTTCAAGTACGCTTTCAGACATAGCGGGGGAAAAAAAGATACCATGAATTCACTTCTGGAAGGGCGGTGATGTTCTTGAAACGGGACAAACATCTGGGCATCACAATCAACAGCGAAATGCACGGAAAATTGACCTACATATCCTCTTACGAGGGCCGCTCTATGAGCGGGCAAATCCTCTATCTCGTCCAAAAATGCATCCGTGAGTTCGAGCGGGAGCACGGCCCCATCCGAGAGGAAGACCTCAAATGAGCGGGCCTGTGTCGTTCCTGTTGGACCTTTTGTTTCCCCCCCGCTGCGTTTTTTGCCGAAAGCTCCTGAAGCACGGCGAGCGGGAGCTCTGCGCCCATTGCCGCGCCGCGCTCCCCTGGACCCAGGGCGCTGAGGCGGTGCAAACCGGGGAGTTCTTCTCCCTGTGCGTCTCCCCGCTTTGGTATCACGGTGAGGTGCGCAACTCGTTCCACCGCTATAAATTCAAGGAGCGCACCGACTATGCCAAGCCTTACGGCGGCCTGATGGCCCAGTGCGTCCAAACGCACCTGCCCGGGCGTTACGATTTAATCACCTGGGTCCCTCTGTCGGCCAAGAGCTTCCAGAAGCGCGGGTACGACCAGGCCATGCTTCTGGCCATGGCCGTGGGACTGGCGCTGGACAGCGTGGCGGTGGAGACCTTGACAAAGCCCCGCGTCACCGACGTCCAATCCTCCCTTCCGGAGGACGCCGCCCGCAGGGCCAACGTCTTGGGCGCCTATGAGGCGGCAGACGTTGAGCTCATTGCCGGGAAGCGGATTTTGCTGATTGACGACATCATTACCACAGGCTCCACACTGTCCGAGTGCGCTCGGGTCCTGCGTACTGCGGAGGCCTCTGATGTGGTCTGCTGTACCCTCGCCAGGGCACGAAAAGACGCGCCGCAAAGAAACCATTGAAAAACGGCTGTATAATCGTTATAATGAAGGGGATTAGTCATGGACATTTGGGCTAGAATAAAAGCAATGCTTAAGAAATTTCGAGGTGTGGATATGTTCGTTAAGGATATCGGGATCGATTTGGGTACCGCGTCCATTCTGGTCAACGTAAAGGGCAAGGGCGTCGTGCTCCGGGAGCCCTCTGTGGTGGCCATTGATAAAAATACCGGCAAGCTCCTGAAGGTGGGCACCGAGGCGCAACAGATGCTGGGCCGTACCCCCGGCAACATCGTGGCCATCCGTCCCCTGCGGGAGGGCGTCATCTCCGACTATGATATGACCGAGCGGATGCTCAAGGAATTCATCCGCAAGGCGGCCACCTTCCACTTCTTCAAGCCCCGGGTGGTCATCTGCGTCCCCTCCGGCATCACCGAGGTGGAGGAGCGGGCCGTCATCGACGCGGGCATCCAGGCGGGCGCGCGCCGCGTCTATCTGATTGAGGAACCCCTGGCCGCCGCCATCGGCGCCGGCATTGACATCACCAAGCCGGACGGCCATATGTTGGTGGACATCGGCGGCGGCACCACCGACATCGCTGTCATCTCCCTCTCTGGCATTGTGGAGTCCTCCTCCATCAAAATCGCCGGAGATCAGTACGACGAGGCCATCATAAAGTATATACGCCGCAAGCACAACGTGCTCATCGGCGAGCGTACTGCGGAAGACCTGAAGATGCAAATCGGCTGCGTGTTCCCCCGCCCGGAGGAGCAGTCCCTTGAGATCAAGGGCCGCTGCCTCATGACCGGTCTGCCCCGTGTCTTCACGGTCACCTCCAGCGAAATGATCGAGGCCTTTGAAGAGCCCTCCACCCGCATTCTGGAGGCCATCCACTCCGTCCTGGAGCGCACGCCCCCCGAACTGGTGGCCGACGTCTCTACCAACGGCATCGTTATGACCGGCGGCGGCAGCTTGATCTGGGGCTTTGATAAGCTCATTGAATCCCACACCGGCATCGAGACCCATGTGTCCGACGACGCCATCTCCTGCGTGGCCTTCGGTACGGGCAAGAGCCTGGACTGGCTGACTGAAATGCAGGACGGCACCATGAACATCTCCCGCAGCAAGCAGATGAGCAACTGACCTCTCCCGGAGACGGAACTGGAACGTAGAAAGGGGCATCTTTATGCGCAGGGTATTCAGCACCTCCT
>CAYPZF010000183.1:0-2527 GCA_964415275.1 uncultured Oscillospiraceae bacterium
GCGCTGTTGTCCAGATAAATCTGTCGTCCCATCTGTCGTCCGCCTCTCCCAGCCGCGCGGCTGTCCGCTCTTTATGTACGGCATCCATATACGGATATCATACCATAAAAATGAAATAGGATGAGTGTCATGAAGCAAAAAACACTGGGCATCGTATTGACCGGCGCGGCCGTCGGCATCGTCTCAGTCCTCCTGGTTGTGCTGGGAAACCCGGGCAATATGGGGTTCTGCATCGCCTGCTTCTTGCGGGACACCGCCGGGGCGCTGGGCCTCCACCGTGCCGCGGCCGTCCAGTACCTGCGGCCCGAGATCATCGGCCTGGCGCTGGGCGCGTTTTTGGCCTCCCTGGCCGCCCGGGAGCACAGGGCCAGAGGCGGCTCCTCCCCGCTCACCCGTTTTGTCCTGGGTGTTCTGGTGATGGTTGGCGCGCTGATGTTCCTGGGCTGCCCCTTGCGGATGATGCTGCGCATCGGCGGCGGTGACCTCAACGCCCTGGTGGGGCTGGCCGGATTTGCCTGCGGGATTTTCGTCGGCGTGCTGGCCCTCAAGCTGGGGTTCTCGCTGCGCCGCACCTACCGGCAGGGCAAAGCGGAGGGACTCCTCTTCCCCGTGATCACCGCCGGGCTCCTCCTGCTGCTGGTGGCATACCCCTCCCTTCTGCTCTTCTCCGAGCAGGGACCGGGCGCGCAGCGCGCCCCCATATCAGCCGCCCTGGCCGCCGGGCTGATGGTGGGCGTGCTGGCCCAGCGCACCCGCCTGTGTACGGTGGGCGGCATCCGGGACGCGGTGCTCTTCCGGGATCGTTACCTGCTGGTTGGGTTTCTGGCTATCGTGGCGGCCGCCGTCCTGACGAACCTGGCCGCCGGCACCTTCCACCTGGGGTTTGACGGGCAGCCCGTGGCGCACACAGACGCCCTGTGGAACTTTCTCGGTATGGCCCTGACGGGCTGGGCCTCGGTGCTGTTGGGCGGCTGTCCCATGCGCCAACTGGTCCTGGCCGCGGAGGGAAACACCGACTCCGCCGTCACGGTCCTGGGCCTCGTGGCCGGCGGCGCCCTCTGCCACAACTTTGGGCTGGCCTCCTCGGCGGACGGCCCCACCGCCTATGGCAAGGCGGCGGTCCTGCTTGGGTTCGCCGTAGCCGCCCTGTTCACACTGCTCAACCTGGAGCGGAAAAAATGACGGATAAAAAGCCGGCGGGCAGACGATATCGTCTGCCCGCCGGCCTTCTTATTTTATATAGATTACAGCTTTTCCTTGACCTTGGCACGCTTGCCCACACGGTCACGGAGGTAGTACAGCTTGGCCCGGCGGACTTTGCCGCGGCGGATGGTTTCGATCTTCTCGATCACGGGGGAGTGAATGGGGAATACCTTTTCCACGCCCACGCCGTAAGAGACACGGCGGACGGTAATGGTCTCCTCAATGCCGCCGTGCTTCTTCGCGATTACGGTGCCCTCGAACACCTGAATGCGCTCACGGTTGCCCTCTTTGACCCGCAGGTGAACGCGGACGGTATCGCCCACGTTGGCAACGGGCGGTTCGCCCTTGAGGTGTTTTTGCGTAAATGCCTGCATGAGATCCATCTTTATGTTTCCTCCTAATTTATAGGCGTTCGTGCAGACCATCACGCGCCCCGGTGTTCTGACACCGGCAGCAGCCGCAGAGGACCGCCCCTTATTGAGACTTTGGTATTCTATCACAGGCTTTTCCGAAAATCAAGCGTAATTTCGAAAGATGGGGTTTTGACGGGTTTGTCCCTTGACAAGCGGCACAAAATGTTGTAAGATATCTATTGTGTAAAGCGCCTTGACTTTACATATGTCCATAGGGAGGTGCCAGAATGAAGAACCAGACCTATCGTATGACCATGCTCTACGATTTTTATGGCGATTTGCTCACCGACCGGCAAAAAGAATTTTACGATCTCTATTATAATGAGGACCTCTCCCTGGCCGAAATCGCTGAAAACCACGGAATCACCCGTCAGGGTGTCCGGGATGTCATCGTGCGGGCGGAGGGCATTCTCGCCAACATGGAAGAGAAAACCGGCATCATCCGCCGGTTTCGCGCCGTGCGGGAGGAGCTCCTGAACATCCGCAGCTCTTTGGACGGCATCGCGGCCCTCAACGAGGATAAATATCAGGACGATGCGCTGGAGGCGCTCTGCATCCAGATCAGCCGCGCCGTCGACGGGCTTTTGAAGGAGTAACCCATGGCATTTGAAGGCTTAACGGAAAAACTCTCGGCCGCGTTTAAAAAGCTGCGCGGCAAAGGCCGGCTCTCCGAGTCCGACGTAAAAGAGGCCATGCGTGAAATTCGCCTGGCCCTGCTGGAGGCCGATGTCAGCTACAAGGTGGTCAAGGATTTTGTGGCCAAGGTCACGGCCCGGGCCGTGGGCGTTGAGGTCCTGGAAAGTCTGACCCCCTCCCAGATGATTCTAAAAATCGTCAACGAGGAGCTCACCGCCCTGATGGGCGGCGACCATGTAAGCCTGGCCGTCTCCTCCAAACCGCCCACGGTGGTG
>CAYPZF010000184.1:0-2523 GCA_964415275.1 uncultured Oscillospiraceae bacterium
GGAAAGACGAAAGCCGCCCTTCTTTTATGCTTTTTTCTAAAAATTCTAGTTGTCTCTCTCTCATTTTTGTTGTATAATGGCTAAGTTAGTGACCATTCTTTTAGGAGATATACATATCGACAGACAAGGAGAGAACCGACTATGAGCTATTCCGCGCAAGACATCCGCAACATCTGCCTGCTGGGGCATGGTGGCAACGGAAAGACCTCCCTGGCCGAGAGTATGCTCTTTCTCACCGGTGGCATTGACCGACTGGGTAAGAGTACGGACGGCAACACAGTCTGCGACTACGACCCCGAAGAGATTAAGCGCCAGATCTCCATCTCTCTGGCCCTGGCTCCTGTGGTGTATCGGGGCTGCAAAATCAACGTGCTGGATACCCCGGGCAACTTCGACTTTGCCGGCGAGATCATGGAGGCGCTCCATGTGGCCGATGCGGCGGTTATGGTATGCTCCGCGCGGGACGGCCTCTCTGTGGGCGCCGACCGCTGCTGGAAGCTGCTCAAAGAGCGCAGGCTCCCCCGCTTTGTGTATATCTCCCGTCTGGACGAGGAGAACAGCGATTTTTACGCCACGCTGGACGCACTGAAGGAAAAATTTGGCGCCAGCCTGATGCCCCTCAACTTCCCTCTCCTGGACGGCGCCAAAAGGCCCGTCGGCTTTGTGGACGTCCTGTCCGGCAAGGCCTATGGGTGGAAGGACGGCAAGGGCGCCGAGATGGCGCTGCCCGCCGACGCCGCCGATACGGCGGAGGAGCTGCGCATGGCCCTCAACGAGCGGGTGGCCGAGACCAGCGAGGAGCTGATGGAGAAGTATTTCAGCGGCGAGGCCTTTACCGAGCAGGAACTGGCCGCGGGCCTGCGCGCCGCTGTGCGGGACGGCTCCCTGGTGCCTGTGGCATGCGGCAGCGCCACGACCGGAATGGGCACCACCGCGCTGCTGGACCAACTGGTGACACTGGCGCCCAATCCACTCGAGGGCAGGCCTGTGGAGGGGGAAAACGGAGCGGGAGAGCCCATTGAGATCCAAGCAGATCCAGATGGCCCCACCTGCGCGTTTGTATTTAAGACCGTCTCCGATCAGTACGGCAAGTTCTCTTACGTCAAGCTCTTCTCCGGCACCCTCTCTTCCGACATGAGCCTGGTGAACGCCACCACCGGCCACACCGAGAAGCTGGGCCGGCTCTACGCGATGAAGGGCAAGAAAAACGAGGAGATCAAGGTCATCGGCTGCGGCGACATTGGCGCCATTGGCAAGATGGACCGGCTGAAGACCGGGGACACTCTGTGTGACCCCAAGGCGATTATGAAGCCCGCGCCCATTCCCTTCGCGGAGCCCTGCTACTCTAAGGCCATCGCCCCTAAGACCCGCGGCCAGGAGGACAAGGTGGGCGCCGGCCTGATCCGCTTGAACGAAGAGGACCCCACCTTCACCGTGGTGAACAACGCGGAGACCCGGCAGGTGGTGCTCTCCGGCGCCGGTGACATCCAGTTGGATGTGCTGGTGGCCCGGCTTAAAAGCCGCTTTGGCGTGGACACCGAGCTCTCGGCCTCCAGGGTGCCCTACCGTGAAAAAATCCGCAAGAAGGTCCGGGTCCAGGGCCGCCACAAAAAGCAGACCGGCGGCAGCGGCCAGTTCGGTGACGTTTGGATTGAATTTGAGCCCTCTGAAGAGGAGGAGCTGGTCTTTGAGGAGAATGTTTTTGGCGGCAGCGTCCCCAGAAACTTCTTCCCGGCTGTGGAGAAGGGCCTGCGCGATGCCGTCAACCACGGTGTGCTGGCCGGCTACCCCGTGGTGTACCTGAAGGCCACCCTGGTAGACGGCTCTTACCACCCGGTGGACTCCTCGGAGATTGCCTTTAAAACGGCGGCGCAGCTGGCCTACAAGGCCGGGCTGCCCCAGGCCAACCCCATCCTTCTTGAGCCCATCGGAGAGCTGAAGGTGACCATCCCCGACAGCTACATGGGCGATGTGATTGGAGACCTCAACAAGCGCCGCGGCCGCGTCATGGGTATGACACCTACCGCGGACGGCGACCAGATTGTGGAGGCCGAGGTGCCCATGGCCGAGATGACCAGCTACGCCATCGACCTGCGCTCCATCACTCAGAGCCGCGGCTCCTTCCTCTTCCGCTTTGCCCGCTATGAAGAGGCGCCGCCCGCCGCCCAGCAGAAGGCCATTGAAGAGGCAAAGGCCATGGCAGAGGGCGAATAACGGCCCTGTGACGCAAAAGAAAACAGCGTGTGCCCCAAAAACGGGGGCACACGCTGTTTTTTACGCGGAGCGCGCTATAAGGGCGGCTCGGAGGGCGCCTCATCCTCCGGGAGGTTTTGAGGGACAACCGAGAGGGGGGTGTCCTCCTTAAAGATATCTAGGTACTCGTCCTCCTGAATAATCGGCTTGCGGAGCCGGGCAATGGCCAGGATGGTGGGATAGAGCACGATGGCCACCAGGCCGCCCGAAAATCCGTTGTTATACAAGTTCAAGCCCGCCACGGCCCCGCCTGTTTTAAGCACCACGGAA
>CAYPZF010000185.1:0-2504 GCA_964415275.1 uncultured Oscillospiraceae bacterium
GTGTGCCGCTGTCGGGCTGCCCGTCGGTCTGGGCGGCCCCCTGTTCAGCGGGCTGGAGGGCCGCCTGGCCGCCGCCCTCTTCGGCATCCCGGCGATCAAGGGAGTGGAGTTCGGCGCTGGATTCTCCGCCGCCGGTCTGCGGGGCTCCGTCCACAACGACCCCTTTGTCATCCGGGACGGCCGGGTGGAGACCGAGACCAACCACCACGGCGGTATTTTGGGCGGCATCACCTCAGGGATGCCGCTGGTGCTCCGGACGGCGGTGAAGCCCACCCCCTCCATCGGACTGCCCCAGAGCACGGTGCGGCTCTCTGACCGCACACCGGCCCGGCTGGAGATTACAGGCAGACACGACCCCTGCGTCGCCCTCCGGGCGGTGCCCGTGGTGGAGGCGGTCACTGCCGCCGTCCTGCTAGATTTATTATTGGAGGAGATCCCATATGGAACTTTCAAGGCTGCGCACTGAGATCGACCACATCGACACGCAAATGCTAGACCTCTTCCTCTCCCGTATGGCCCGCGCCAAGGAGGTGGCCGGCTATAAGGCGGAGCACGGTCTCCCCGTCCAGAACACCGCCCGCGAGCGGGAGATCCTGGCCTGGGCCAACGAAAAGAGCGGCGACATGGAGCGGTATACCCACCGGTTCTTCACGACGCTTTTTGAACTGAGCCGCTCTTACCAGGCCGCGCTGAACGCCGTCCCTTCCAAGCTGAGAGCGCACATTGACGCCGCCCTGGAACGCGGCCGGGACGCCTTCCCCCAGACCGGAACGGTGGCCTGCCAGGGCGTGGAGGGGGCCTACTCTCAGATGGCGGCGGATAAGCTCCTCCCCCGGGGCAATATCGTCTACTTCAAGACCTTTGAGGCTGTCTTTGACGCGGTGGAGCGGGGCCTGTGCCAGTTCGGCGTGCTCCCCATCGAAAACAGCTCCAACGGATCGGTGCGGGCGGTGTATGACCTACTCCAGCAAAAGAATGTGAGCATCGTGCGCAGCGCCCGCCTGTACGTCAAGCACGAGCTGCTGGCGAAGCCCGGGACGCGCCCCGAGGACATCACCGAGATCTACTCCCACGAACAGGCCCTGGGTCAGTGCAGCGGTTACCTGAAGGGTCTGGGCGACCGGGTGAAGGTCATCCCCTGCGACAACACCGCCGCGGCGGCCAAGCTGGCCGCCGAAGGAGCGCAGCCCGGGGTGGCCGCCATCTCCTCCCACAACTGCGGCCGGCTCTACGGCCTCACCCCCGTTTGTACCGACATCCAGAACAGCGACAACAACTACACCCGCTTCATCTGCATCGCCAAGGAGCCTGTGACCTACCCCGGCGCCAACCGAATCAGCCTGATTCTGGCCTGTGAGCATAAGCCCGGCGCCCTCTACGGCGTCCTCGCCCACCTGGCCGCCCTTGGTGTCAACCTCATGAAGCTGGAGAGCTGTCCCATCGCGGGGCATGACTTCGAGTTCATGTTCTTCCTTGAGATGGAGGCAAGCGTCACCGACCCGCGGACCGTCTCTATGCTGGAGGCACTGGAGCGCAGCTGTGAGCAGCTCTTCTACCTAGGCAACTATTTGGAGGTCTGAGTGGGCGCCCGCATCTACGGCCTGCTGGGCCGCAGGCTGGAGCACAGCTTTTCCGTCCCCATCCACCAGGCGCTGGGCAACGAGGGCTATCGCCTCATTGAATTGGAGCCCCGGGCGCTCCCCACCTTTCTCTCCCGGGGGGACCTAGGCGGGCTCAACGTCACCATCCCCTACAAGCGGGAGGTCATGCGGTACTGCGACGGCCTCTCCCCGGAGGCGGAGCGGATTGGAAGCGTCAACACCCTGGTGCGCCGGGCCGACGGCCGTATATGGGGCTATAACACCGATCAGTACGGGTTCCTCCACATGGTAAGACAGGCGGGCATTGTCCCGGCGGGCAAAAAGGTCCTCGTGCTGGGCAGCGGCGGCACGTCCCTGACCGCCCGGGCGGCGCTTCAAACGCTGGGGGCGGCGGAGGTGGTGGTGATCTCCCGCCGGGGGGATGAGAACTACGATACCCTTCACCGCCATGCCGACGCGGCGGTCATTGTGAACACCACCCCCGTGGGGATGTATCCGGACTGCCCCGCCGCCGTCCTTTCTCTGGCCTCGTTTCCCCGCTGCCAGGGGGTGGTGGATGTCATTTACAATCCCCGCCGCACCGCCTTGCTCCTGGAGGCCCGGCGGCTGGGCATCCCGCATACCGGCGGGCTGCCCATGCTGACGGCGCAGGCAAAGGCCGCGGAGGAGCTCTTTTTCCAGCGGGACCTCCCGGACAGCCTGGTGGATGACATCACGGCAAGCCTGCGGCGGGAAACGGAGAACATCGTGCTCATCGGTATGCCCGGCAGCGGAAAGAGCACCGTGGGGGAACTGCTGGCCCGGCATACCGGCAGGCCCCTCATCGACATCGACCAGGAGGTCGCGGCCGCCGACGGGCGCTCCATCCCCGCCATCTTCGCCCAGGACGGGGAAGCGGGCTTC
>CAYPZF010000186.1:0-2487 GCA_964415275.1 uncultured Oscillospiraceae bacterium
GCCATAGCCGGCGCCGCCTGCCTTTAAGATCTCACCCATGTGTTTCATCGCCGCGTGGGCCTGGGCTTCCACGCCCGCGGCCAGGTCGCCGGTGGCCATGTCGATGCCCAGCTGGCCTGAGGTGTAGATGGTGCGGCCGACCTTCCAGCCCTGGACGTAGGGGCCGATGGCCTGGGGGGCGCGCTCGGTGTGAAGCGGGGTTTTCATTGTGATACTTCCTCCCTGAATGGGCGGCGGAGCAATCCGCCGCCTTTTTATGTTCCGGACTGCGGCGCCCGGCGGTAAAACGTGTCGGAGAGCGGCAGCGCGGTGCGAAAGACGCCGTCCACCCGGAAGGCGGCGTGCGCGGCGGCGGCGGCGGTGGGGACGGCGGAGATTTCCCCCACCCCCTTGGCCCCGAAGGCGGGGTCCCCGGCGTCGCCCTTCTCCACCAGAATGGTCTGGATGGGGGGCGCCTCGGTGGCCCGGATGAGCCCCAGGGTTCCGTACTTAGACTTGACGTAGCCGTCCTCCATATCAAAGTGCTCGGTGAGCGCGAAGCCCAGGCCCATCAGGACGCCTCCTTCGACCTGGCCCTCGCAGGCCCGGGGGTCCACCACCCGGCCCACATCGTGGGCGGCCACCACCTGGGTGACCCGCTTTCGCTCGTCCATCACCACCACCTGGACGCCATAGCCATAGGCCACATGGCTGACCGGATTGGGTTTGTCCGCGCCCATGGGGTCGGTGATGCCGGAATACTCCCCGGAGAAGGCGCGCCCCTCCAGACCGGAGAGGGAGCCGATCTCTTCCAGCGCCGCCTTTAGCCTGAGGGCGGCCCGGCGGGCGGCCTCGCCGGTGAACAGGGTCTGGCGGCTGGCGGTAGAGGTGCCGGCGTCCGGGGTGGAGGCGGTGTCCGCCCGCTCGTGGAGCACCAGGGAGGGGGGCAGACCGGTGACGGTGCACACAATATGAGTGGCCATGGTGCCCACCCCCTGGCCCATGCAGGCCGCCGAGGTGCGGATGCGGACCAGCCCGCCCTCAACCGCCAGGGCGCACCGGCCGATGTCGCTGGTCCCCACGCCCAGACCGCTGTTTTTCATGCAGCCGGCAATGCCGGCGTAGGGGCTGCGCTCATAGACCTCCCGCACGGCCTCCAGGCACTCCCGGTAGGCGCAGTCGGGGGTGGCGATCTGGCCGTTGGGCAGGGTTTGGCCGGGGCGGATGGCGTTGCGGTACCGGATCTCCCAAGGGGAGATGCCCACCTGCCCGGCCAGCTGGTTTAAGTTGAGCTCCCCGGCAAAGCAGCTCTGGGTGACGCCGAAGCCGCGGAAGGCGCCCCCCGGGACATTGTTGGTGTAGACGCACAGGCCCGTAATGTCGATGTGCTCGAAGTGGTAGGGGCCGCCCAGATGGGTGCAGGCCCTCTGGAGGACGGGGCCGCCCAGGGAGGCGTACGCCCCGCAGTCGGAGATGAGGGTGGCCTTCATGGCCATCAGCTTGCCGGTTTCGTCGCAGGCGGTGGTGATGTCGATCTCCATGGCGTGGCGCTTGGTGTGGACATTGAGGCTCTCCTGCCGGGAGAACCGGACCTTGACCGGCTTTCCGGTGGCCCAGGCCATGAGGGCGGCGTGGTGTTGGACGCTCATGTCCTCCTTGCCGCCAAAGCCGCCGCCCACCAGCTGGGTGCGGCAGCGCACCTTCTCCTCGGGCAGCCGCAGCATCCGGGAGATTTCCCGGCGCTCGTCGTACACCGACTGGGAGCCGGTGTAGAGCAGCAGGCCGCCCGCCCCGTCGGGCATGGCGATGGCGCACTCGGGCTCCATAAAGGCGTGGTCGGTCATAGGGGTGGAGTAGTGGTTGGTGACCACGTGGGCCGCCCCCGCGATGACCTGGTCGGCCTCCCCCCGCCGCAGGACCTGACGGGAGAGAACGTTGCCGCCGCTGTGTAGGGCGGGGGCGCCCTCCGCCAGGGCCTCCCGTGGGCTGGTGATGGGGGTGAGCACCTCATACTCCACGTCGATGAGGGAGAGGATTTCGTCCAGGGATTCCCGCCGGGTGGCGGCGACCAGGGCCACCGCGTCCCCGATGGTGCGGGTGATGTCGCCCACGGCGATCATCACGTCCCAGTCCTGGATGATGTGCCCGGTCTTGTTATAGGGCACGTCGTCGGCGGTGAGGATACAGACCGCGTCCGGGTGCGCCATGGCCCGGCCGGTGTCGATGCGCAGAACACGGGCACGGGGGTAACGGCTGCGCAGGGCCTTTGCGTGGAGCATGCCGGGCAGGGTGATGTCGTCCACAAAGCGGCCGGTGCCCAGCACCTTTTCCTCCGTGTCCACCCGGGGGAGGTGGCAGCCGATGCCGCCGTCGGAGGGGGCCTGGGGGACGGGGCGGTTTTCCCGGAAGAACGCCGCGGCCAGCAGGATGGCCTCTTCGATCTTCACATAACCGGTACAGCGGCAGATGTTGCCCCGCAGGGCCTTTTTTACCTCGGCCCGGGTGGGG
>CAYPZF010000187.1:0-2449 GCA_964415275.1 uncultured Oscillospiraceae bacterium
CCAGCACCGGTAGAGCGGGTCGGCCTGCATCACCGCGCCTCTGCCGCCGCCGTAGGGGTAGTCGTCCACCTGTTTCTGCTTGTTCAGGGTAAAGTCCCGGATTTGGTGGGCTTCAATGCGAATATAATCCCGCTCCTGCGCCCGGCCCAGGATAGACTCGTTCATCATATCGCCCACCGTTTCAGGAAAGAGGGTCATGATATCAATGCGGTACATCACAGCGCCATCCCTTCGATGAGCCGGACCCTCATGTAGCCCGCCTCCGGATTGGTCTCCACAATGAAGTCGTCCACGGCGGGAATCATATACTCCCGGTCGCCCTTGACCACATAGACGTTCTGCGCGGGCGGGGTGAGCACCTGAACCAGGGTGCCCAGAACATGTCCGTCGTCCGCGGCGCGGACCTCCAGACCAATCAGATCGGCCAAGAAATGGCGGCCGGGGGGCAAAGCGGCGTCCGCCCGGTTGATGCAGACCACCTTGCCCTTGAGGCACATGGCCTCGTTGATGCTGGTCACCCCCGCGAAGGAGACCAGCAGGTGCCCCTTGTGGACCCGGGCGGCGGAGACCGGAAGGGGCACCTCATCCACGTAGAGGGTGGAAAAGTCCAGCAGAAACTCCGGCGTGTCACACCAGGGAGCCACCTTCAGCTCCCCCTGGACGCCGTGGGTACTTAAAATCTGCCCGGCCTCCAACAACTGTTTTTTCATAGGACCTCCAGATAAGCGCCTCGGCGGCGGGCGCGTATTTAGGGGTATCGAAAATGGCCACCAGTCCGGAGACTGGTGGCTTTTCGCAGAGGGTGCCGTCACGGCACCCGTCAACTAATCCATGATTTCTACGGATATCTTTTTTCCCTGGCGCTGGGCCACCGAGCGCATAAGCGTCCGGATTTCCTTGGCAATGCGGCCCTGGCGGCCGATTACCTTGCCCATGTCGCTGGGGGCAACCCGCAGTTCAAGGATGGTTTCGCCCGCGCCCTCGGTTTCGGTGACAGTCACCGTCTCTGGGTGCTCCACAAGGTTCTGGGCGATATAAATGAGCAAATCCTTCATGCGTGCCCTCCTTCAGAGACGTCTTAGATGGCGCCAACCCTCTTCAGCAGGGCCCGCACGGTCTCGGTGGGCTGGGCACCGGTCTTGATCCAGGCCTGAGCGCGGTCAGCGTCCACGTTGATTTCAGCGGGCTCCTTTAGGGGATTGTAGGTACCGATTTCCTCAATGAAACGACCGTCGCGGGGGTAGCGGGAGTCGGCCACCACGATACGGTAGAAAGGGGACTTCTTTGCGCCCATTCTGCGCAATCTGATTTTGACCATTCTATTTTCACCTCCAATCAGAAAATGGGGAGAATATGGAAGCGCGCAAGGCGCGAACCAACGGAGTGAGGGGCGGGGCGGGTTAGAAGGGGAACCCCTTCATTTTACCGAGGAGGCCCTTTTTCATCTTGCCGCCCGTCATTTGTCTGGTCATCTGCTGCATCATCTCAAACTGCTTGAGCAGGCGGTTGATGTCCACCACCTGGGTACCGCTGCCGGCAGCGACGCGTTTTTTGCGGCTGTTGTTGAGAAGGCTCGGATTTTCCCGCTCCGCCGGCGTCATGGAGAGGATGATGGCCTCGGTGCGGTTGAGGATGGAGTCGTCCATGGTGGCGCCCTCCAGCGCCTTGGCGTTGACGCCGGGGAGCATCCCGGCGATGTCGGAGAGGGAGCCCATGCCCCTGACCTGGACCAGCTGGTCGTAGAAGTCGGTCAGGGTGAGGCGGTTTTTCCGCATTTTCTCCTGGAGGGCGGCGGCCGCCTGGGCGTCGAAGTTCTGCTCCGCTTTTTCGATGAGCGAGAGCATATCGCCCATGCCCAGGATGCGGGAGGCCATCCGGTCGGGGTGAAAGGCCTCGATCTGATCCAGCTTTTCCCCCACGCCCACGAACTTGATGGGCTTCCCGGTGGTGGCTTTGACTGAGAGGGCCGCACCGCCCCGGGCGTCACCGTCCAGCTTGGTGAACATGACGCCGGTGATATCCAGCGCCTCGTCAAATGCCTTGGCGCCGTTCACCGCGTCCTGGCCCACCATGGCGTCCACCACCAGCAGAATCTCATGGGGCCCGACGGCCTCTTTGATGGCCCGCAGCTCTTCCATAAGGGCCTCGTCCACGTGGAGACGGCCGGCGGTGTCCAGAAAAATCAGGTCGTTTCCGTGGGCCTTGGCGTGCTCCAGAGCGGCTTTGGCGATGTCCACCGGGTTTGCTTGGCCCATCTGGAAGACGGGGATGCCGAGCTGTCCGCCCACTACCTCCAGCTGCTTGATGGCGGCGGGGCGGTAGATGTCACAGGCCGCCAGGAGGGGCCGTTTTCCATTTTGCTTTTTCATCAGGCCGGCCAGCTTGGCGCCGTTGGTGGTCTTGCCCGCGCCCTGAAGGCCCACCAGCATCACCACCGTGGGCGGTTTGG
>CAYPZF010000188.1:0-1390 GCA_964415275.1 uncultured Oscillospiraceae bacterium
GGGTAGATTCCGCGATTGCTGTCAGTTTTGGGCTCCAACCAAACGCGTTGGTATGATGGAGGAGAGGGGGCGCGTGCCGCCCCCCCTCTTAAAAAATCAAAGAGAAATGGAGTATGTACATATGAAACGAGGATGGATGCTTCGCGTGGCCGCCCTGGTCCTCGCGCTGACTGTCGTGGGCGCCGTGACCGTGTATGCCACCCAGGGCAGCAGCAGCGACCCGCTTGTGACCCTGAGCTACCTGACCGACATCTTTACCCCGTCCGTCCTCCAGCAGGTGGACGCCAAGGTGGCGGAGCGCCAGACGGCCTACCAGGCCGCGCTCGACCAGTCCGTGGAGACCTACACCGCCCGGATGCAGGAACTGCTCCGTGGCGGCGGCGGGGGCGGGCAGACAGGCGCTGCCTACGCCGTAGTGGATCTGGCCCGGGGGCAGACCCTTACCGGCGCGGTGGGCTGTGAGCTCCTGCTGCGGGCGGGCAGCGCCACCTGCGTGAGCGGCGGCACCCCCGGCCTCATTGACAGCACAGGCGGCGGCACGCTCTCAAACGGCGGCGCGCTGGTGAAAAACCACCTATATCTGGTCACCGTGGAGGGCCGGGGCATCGCCGCGGACGACGCGGTGAAGGTGCTGGTGCGGGGGAGCTATACCATTCATTGAATCGGACAGAACAAAAAAGCGCCTGGCAGCTTCGGCTGCCAGGCGATTGGTTTTTGGCCGCCCTTCCCGGAGACACTTGCCTTCCGGGAAGGGCAGTAAGGGTATTGCAAAGAGAGGGAGGAGGTGTTAAAAAGAGTGGAAGGTGATGATATGATTTGTGGCAAGTTTAGAATACCATACTGCTAGGGAAATTGATGGACAGTTTTGGAACTCTGCGTGAATAATTTGTAAACATCCGATCAAATCCTGTCAGAATCCAAAATGTCATAGAGCGCGGACAAAACACGCCAATTTTGAGGGAAAGGGCGTATGAGATTCCAGTAGCTGGCGCCGAGCAGGCCATACTCCGGGATGAGCGCCAGTTTGGCCCGGATGCTGCGGGCGTCCTCGAACCAGACCTCGTGCTGTCTGCCCCGCTCGTCGGTGTACCGGAACCACGGGGCCTGGGCGGTTTCGTCGTACTGGATGGCGGCTTGATACCGATTGGCCAGTGAGATGGCGTACTGGTTGGAGATGGAGGTGGCTCTGGTCTGCCCCCGCACAAAGGGGAGCGGCCAGTCATATCCGTAGTTGGGTATGCCAAGCCAGAGCTTTTGGGCGGGAATCTCGCTGATGGCGTACTCCACCACCCGGCGCACATTTGGAATGGGGGCGACCGCCATCGGGGGGCCGAAGGCATACCCCCATTCATAGGTCATGAGGAGTACAAGATTAGCAGCCTGACCCATC
>CAYPZF010000188.1:1400-2419 GCA_964415275.1 uncultured Oscillospiraceae bacterium
GGGCGACAACAATGTGATCCTGATGTCGCAGAAGAGCGAGGACGAGCTGGAGAAGCTGCCGGCCTACAACGAGGCCGAGTACGCGCCGCTGCGCTGACCGGCCGCTTCGGGTAAGGTGAAGGGGCGGGGCCGCGCCGGCCGCCTCGCCCAGCCCCTGCTAGTCGTGCCCCTCCTAGAGCAGACCGGGCTGGTCGGCCGAGGTCTTTGGCGCTAGGGCGACGATCACGAGGATGCCCAGCGGGTTGAACCGCTGGGTCAGTCTGCTGATGAACGCGGCGTAATAAGGTGCGTCGCGGGCAAAGATGAATTCAAAGTCCACATCCAGCCCCACATACCCCTTTTCCAGCAGCGTGACCTCCAGGTTGTCAATCAGCCTTTCCTGGATCTCCATGTTGTTGAGGAGCAGAGAGGCCAGCTCGTTGGAGAATATGCCCTCCGGGGTGAGGGAGGATAAATGCATGAGGGGGGCTACCTGCTGGGCGATGGCGGCGGCGATCAGGTCCTCGTCCTCGATGGGCACAAGCTCGCCCTCCTCCGAGAAGCCGTATGTAAAGGGCGTCAGGTAGCTGAGATAGGGCAGGGAGGAGTGAAAGAGAGTCCGGTTGATAAAGGGGTAGGTGTAGCCGTTCACATAAAAGGCGCCCTCTTTTTCGCCCTGGAAGGAGATGACGAGGGTCTGTCCGGGCCAGATGGTGTCCAGCCCCTCCAGAATGGGGTTGTTTCGTTTGAGCTCTTTCGGCGTGATGTTGTATCTTCCGGCAATGGAGTAGAGGGTTTCCCCCGGCTGTACGGTGTGGATCTGCTCCGGAAATTGAAGCACCAGTGTCTGCCCAACCGCCAGATGGGCGGGGTCGGCCGGGCGGTTGTCTTGGATGAGCTGGGACATGGATACGCCGGTCGCGGTTGAGATGGAGTAGAGGGTGTCGCCGGGCTGTACAACATAGATTTCCATGGCGGCACCTTAGACAAGCGTGACATAATCGGCGGAGGCGTAGCCCACCATGTCGCCAAAGCGGACC
>CAYPZF010000189.1:0-2386 GCA_964415275.1 uncultured Oscillospiraceae bacterium
GTCACGGGCACCCCTGTGCGGGGAGATTTCTTTCAGTATACCCGCAGGGAGGCGCGGGAGAAGCTGGGCCTGACCGACGGCCGGCCCCTGCTGGTCTCCTTCTGGGGCTCCCTGGGCGCCGGGGTGATGAACGGGCACATGGTGGACTTTATTGCGCGGGCGTGCGCCGACGGCGCCCCCTTCCACCAAATCCACGGCGCGGGGTACGGCTATAAGACCCTGACGGAGGCCCTGACCCTCCGGGGGGTGTCCCTTCCGCCGGAGGTGGAGGTGCGGGAGTATATCTACGACATGCCTCTGGTGATGTCCGCCGCCGACCTGGTGCTCTGCCGGGCGGGCGCCTCCACCATCTCCGAGCTCACGGCCATTGCCAAGCCCGCGATTCTGGTGCCCTCGCCCAATGTGACAAACGACCATCAGACCAAGAACGCGCGCCTGCTGGAGGCGGCGGGCGGCGCCCTTCTTCTGCCGGAGCCCCGGTGCGGGGATCTGGCCCTCTACCGGCTCGCCTCCGACCTTCTGCGCGACGCCCCCCGGCGGCGGGAGATGGCGTCCGCCCTGTCCGCCATGGGTGTCCCGGACGCCACGGAGCAGATTTACAACACCCTGCTGTCCCTGGCCCGTTAACTTACCTCCGCCGCACCGCATAGAATGGTCTGAATAAGACCGAGACCAATGTGCGGAGGGCGATGATATGGATAACTATTTGGTGCGGGGCGGCAACCGGCTTTATGGCACAACTTCGGTGCATGGGGCAAAAAACAGCGTACTCCCCATTTTGGCCGCCACGCTCTTGGGAAGAGGCGTGAGCGTGCTACATAACTGCCCCCGGCTGGCGGACGTGGATGCCTCTGTTGACATCCTCACTTACCTGGGCTGTAAGGTGACGCGGGAGGGAGACGTGCTGACGGTAGACGCGTCCGCCCTGACCCGCTGTGACATTCCGGACCGGCTGACCCGTGAGATGCGCTCCTCAGTGATTTTCCTGGGGGGCATCCTGGCCAGAACAGGGGAGGCTGTGCTCTCTTACCCGGGGGGCTGCGAGCTGGGGCCCCGCCCCATCGACCTGCACCTGTTCGCGCTGCGCAGCTTGGGCGCCCAGGTGTTTGAAGAGGGGGGCATGCTCTGCTGTGTGGGGAATCATATGCGGGGTGCCACCGTAATGCTCAGTATTCCAAGCGTGGGCGCCACTGAGAACGCCATGCTGGCCGCCTGCGGGGCGGAGGGTGTCACCACCATCTGCAACGCCGCCCGGGAGCCGGAGATTGTAGACCTCCAGGGTTTTTTGCGGAGCATGGGCGCCGACATCCGCGGGGCGGGCAGTTCAGTCATCACCGTGCGGGGCGGCAAGCCGCTCCATGGCGGGGAATATACCGTGATGGCCGACCGCATTGTGGCCGCCACCTACTTATCTGCCGTGGCGGCCGCGGGCGGCGAGGCCGAGATTACCGGCGCCGACTACCGCAATTTGTCCACGGTGACCGGCATATTAAGCGAGGCGGGCTGTTATGTCCGCAGTGAGGGCAAGACCATCGTAATCCGCCGGGGGGACGCCCCGCTGCGCTGCGTCCCCCCCATCCGCACCGCACCCTATCCCGGTTTCCCCACCGACGCACAGGCGCTGGTGATGGCGGCGCTGGTGAAGAGCCGGGGGGCCACTGTCTTTGCGGAAAACATGTTTACCAGCCGGTTCCGCCACGTGGATGAGCTGATGCGCATGGGGGCGGACATCAAGGTGGAGGGCAGGGTGGCTGTGGTGTGCGGGGTGCCCCGGCTCCATGGGGCCGGCCTGCGCGCCACCGATTTGCGCGGCGGGGCCGCCATGGTGGTGGCGGCGCTGGCGGCGGAGGGGGACAGTGAGATCACCTGCCTGCACCACATCGACCGCGGATACGAGGCGCTGGACGGCGCGCTGCGCGCGCTGGGCGCGTCGATTGAACGAAGACCCTGAGGGCCCACGGGGGCGGCCCCCCTTTGGCGCCGAACGTGACAGGAGAAAGGCGAACATGGCGAGAAGAAGAACCACGAAACGACGGCGGCGGAGGGGACGCTTCGGCTTCCTCTATAAGCTGCTGTCCATACTGCTCATTGTTGCCGCGATTCTGGCCGCCTGCGTGGTGTTCTTCAAGATAGAGGACGTCGAGGTGCTGGGTACGGCGCGCTATACCCCGGAGGAAGTGGTGGCCGCCGCCGCCCTGGAGCGGGGCGACAACCTTTTCTTTCTCCACAGGGCGGCCATTGTCAGGGGCATCCTGGTCCAGCTGCCCTATGTGGATGAGATCAACATTAAGCGGGCGCTGCCGGACACGCTGGTCATCACCATCACGGACTGTGTCCCGGCCGCCTGCATGGAAAGTGAGGGGAATTGGTGGCTCATTGATACCAA
>CAYPZF010000190.1:0-2370 GCA_964415275.1 uncultured Oscillospiraceae bacterium
AATCGGCCGGGTTCTGGCGCACGGTAAGGGAGTGGAGATCCGCCAAAAAATAATAGCAGTCAAACTCCTCCGCCCGGGCCGCCCAGGTCTTGATGGCACCCAAGTAGGAGCCCAAGGTAAGCTCTCCGCTGGGCTTGATGCCTGAGAGCATGATTTTTTTCGTGTTTTCCATTCTGGTCACATCCAACTCAAAAATACCGGGGAATAAATTAACTGTATAATAACACAATTCCCCGTACTTGACAAGACAAGCCCGCACCCGCGCCCGGGGCGTTTTGCGGCCCGAATCCTCCGATTCCTACGCCGAAACAGAGGCGTTCCGCTCCCTTTCTTGACACTGGGCGGGCGGGCGGCTACAATAGGGTAGACATGAAGAATTTGGAGGCTTTTGATATGGATATGACCTGGTTTGAGGAGCTGGAGGCCCGCATCCCCCAGGGGGGCATCCGCACCCGTTTCGCCCCGTCGCCCACCGGCTACATGCATGTGGGCAACCTGCGCACCGCCCTGTATACCTGGCTCATCGCCCGGGGCGGGGGCGGCGCCTTCCTGCTGCGCATCGAGGACACCGACCAGGAGCGCCTCATCGAGGGCGCTGTCCAGACCATCTATGATACACTGAGCAAGTGCGGCCTCTCCTGGGACGAGGGGCCCGACGTGGGCGGCCCCGTGGGGCCCTACGTGCAGACCCAGCGGCGGGACCTCTACGGCAGGTACGCCGGCCTGCTCATGGAAAAGGGCGGCGCCTACCGCTGCTTCTGCGGCAAGGAGCGCCTGGACGCCCTCCACGACGCCGCCGGCGGCAAGCATGTGGCCAAGTACGACGGCCACTGCCGCCACCTCTCCCAACAGGAGATAGACGAAAAACTGGCACAGGGTGTTCCCTGCGTCATCCGGCAGAGCATCCCCGGCCAGGGCACCACCACGTTCTCCGACGCGGTGTTCGGAGACATCACCGTGGACAACGACACCCTGGACGACAACGTGCTCATCAAGTCCGACGGGCTGCCCACCTACAACTTCGCCAACGTGGTGGACGACCATCTGATGGGGGTCACCCATGTGGTGCGCGGCTCGGAGTACCTCTCCTCCACCCCCAAGTACAACCTGCTCTACGAGGCCTTTGGCTGGACCATCCCCACCTATATCCACTGTGCCCCGGTGATGCGGGATGCCCACAACAAGATGTCCAAGCGCCACGGGGACCCCTCCTATGAGGATTTGATCGCCCAGGGCTTTCTGTCCGAGGCGGTGGTGAACGATGTGGCGCTGCTGGGCTGGAGCCCCCGGGGCGCGCTGGCCGAGCGGGAGTTCTTTTCCCTGGACGAGCTGGCCCAGGTCTTTGACATCGGCGGCATCTCCAAGTCCCCCGCCATCTTCGACCTGGAAAAGCTCAAGTACTTTAACGCCTCCTACCTGCGGGCCATGTCCCCCGAGGCCTTCTACGCCGCGGCAAAGCCCTGCCTGGCCCAAGCCATCCGGAACCCGGCCATCGATCTGGCGCTGGTGGCACCTCTGGTCCAGGGCCGGTGCGATACCCTGCTGGACATCGCCCCCCAGGTGGATTTCTTTGATGCCCTGCCGGCCTACTCCAACGAGCTCTATGTCCACAAAAAGATGAAGACCACCACGGAAAGCTCTCTGGAGGCCCTGCGGGCCGTGCTGCCCGTGCTGGAGGCGCTGGACCAATGGACCCACGACGCCCTGCACGAGGCCCTCATCGGCCTGGCCCAGCGCCTGGAGCTCAAAAACGGGCGCATTCTGTGGCCGGTGCGCACTGCCCTGTCCGGCAAGGCGGTTACCCCCGGCGGCGCCACCGAGCTCTGCCGGATCCTGGGCAGGGAGGAAACCCTGCGCAGGATTCGGGCGGGCATCACCCAGCTGTCCTAAGCGCCACGCTCTCACCTCTGCCCAACCGGGACAACAAGAAGGCCGGCGCCCTTTTTCGGGCGCCGGCCAAAAACATTCCCTATACGATTCAGAGCCTCCCACAGCGGCGGCCATGGCTCAGAACAGCTCCACCCCGGCATCCCCCTTGACGATGGATCCGATGATATAGGTCCGCTCCCCGCCGCAGCACAGGATGTCCTTGACCAGCCCCACATCCTCTCTGGAGATGACGATGACCATCCCCACGCCCATGTGAAAGGTCTGATACAGCTCATTGTGCGATATGTAGCCTGTGTTGACCATCTGCTCAAAGATGGGAGAGACAGGAAACGCGGAGGTGTCCACCTGACAGGATAGGCCGGGGGGCGCAATGGCGGAGAGACTCTTATAGAGTCCCCCCACAATATGGGCGGCGGCCTTACACCGAACGCCGCGCCGCCGCAGGCAGTCCAGGGCGGTCGTATAAACCCGGGTGGGGCG
>CAYPZF010000191.1:0-2357 GCA_964415275.1 uncultured Oscillospiraceae bacterium
ACCTGCGCCCGGCAGCGGACGCTGTTTGGCCGGACCTCGGCCAACCAGCCCTCCCGTTTTGTGGGGGAAATCCCGGAGAAGCATGTGGAGCGCGGCGGCCAGGAGCCGATGTCCGGGGACCTCTCAGCGCCGTGGGGGTACAGAAAACCCGCCGGCACTGTGGCCGACGGGTGGAACAGGGAGACACAGACGGCGGCGGGGACCCACGCCCCGCGGAAGCGGACCGGAAGCGGTGGCGGGTACCGCCCCGCGCCGGACAAGCATGCGCCGTTGCCCGGGTTCCGCAAGGGAGACATGGTGTCCCACAAGGCCTTTGGCCGGGGGATGGTTGTTTCTGTCCAGGCGGTGGGCGGGGACGCCCTCCTGGAGGTGGCCTTCGACAATGTGGGGACCAAACGCCTTATGCTCCGGGCGGCGGCCCGGCATATGACCAGGGAAGATTGACGGGGCCTATAAGAGCTCCTCAAAGCTCTTGATGTACCTGTGACAGGTGAGGCGCATCTCGTCCTCCCAGGCGGCGAAAAAGGGGTCGTGCACCCCCACCACCGCCATCCCCGCCGATTTGGCGGCGGCGCAGGCCGTGGGGGAGTCATCGTACAGGGTGCATCCCCTGACGGGCACGGACAGCCGCTGGGCGGCCATGAGAAAGACCTGGGGGTCCCGCTTGTCCAGCCCGTAATTCTGGGTATAGAAGATATGGGTGAAATGGTGGCCCAGGCCGTGGCGGGCCACCGCCAGGCGGCACAGGTCGGGGACGCTGGCGGTGACCAGACAGACTGGGATTCCGCGGGCGGTGCACTGCTCCAGATAGGCCTTGGCGCCCGGCTTGAGGGGGATGCGCGCCGCGTAGGCCTCTGTGGCCATGGACATCCACTCCTCCATGATGTCCTCGGGGTGCTCGGGGAGGCGGTAGTACTCCTTGGTGAAGGCCGCGGCCTCGGGGAAGATGGTGGTGGAGACGTGTTGGAGGTAGTCCTCTGTTGGGACAAGGCCGCGTTTGGCCAGGAAGTCCAGGTCCAGTTGCATCCAGACACCGTTGGAGTCGATGAGGGTGCCATCCAGGTCAAACAGGTACATAACATTCCTTCCTTTTCTCTTGTCGTGATGTGATAAGCGGGGCGGCCGCCGATCAGAGCCAGAAGCGCCAGGGGAACGCCACCGCCTCCTCGGCGTAGTCGATGCCCACACGCTTGCCCACGTGGATGCGGGCGGGCTTCTCCCCGGCGTCCAGCACGCAGAGGGCGGGGGAGTTCAGAGGCAGGCCGTTTTCCGCGCGGGTGAGGCGCAGGGCCATGCACAGCTTGCCGGGGCCGTTGAGAAAGTTCTTTTTCTGGTTGGCGGACAGGCTGGAAAAGGGCTTGCCAAACCGGTTGTGGGCCAGCTGGTCCAGGCCCTCCACCGGGGCCAGGCCCCGAATCAGCACGGCACAGGGCTCTCCGGCGGGCTCTGTGACGAAATTGAGACAGTGATACATACCGTAGATCAGGTAGATATAGGCGATGCCCGGCGGCGCGAATAGGGGTTTCGTGCGGGGGGTGCGCTTGTAGTTGTAAGCGTGGCAGGCCTTATCCACCCGGCCCACGTAGGCCTCGGTCTCGGTGATGCGGCAGACCAGCCGTGCGCCGTCCACCTGGCGCACCAGATGCTTGCCCAAAAGGGCACGGGCCACGGAAACGGTGTCCTGACTGTAAAAATCCGGGGGCAACAGGGGCAAGAGGCCCACTCCTTTTCCATCGCAAGGGCGTCCGGCCGCGCGGCGACGTGGACGTGTTTGCGTTTTTCGAATAGTATATCACGCCAAAGGAGCGGAAACAAGCGATGAACGAATCCACACTCAAACGCATGGCCCGGCCCCTCATTGTGCTGGCCACCCTTATCTGGGGCTCTTCCTTCGTGGTGATGAAAAACACCCTGGACGATGTCCCGGTCTTTTTCCTGCTGGGCGTCCGCTTTACCATAGCGGCAGTCATTCTCGCCCTTGTGTTTCACAAGCGGTGGGCGGGTGTTGACAGACATTATGTGGCGGGCGGCGCGCTCATGGGCACCCTCCTGTTCCTGGCCTACGCCTTTCAGACCTTTGGCCTGGAGGGCACCACGCCGGGGAAGAATGCCTTTCTGACCGCGGTCTACTGCGTGCTGGTCCCCTTTCTGTACTGGGCCGTGGCGGGGAAACGGCCCGACAGGTTCAATATGCTGGCGGCGCTGCTGTGCATTGTGGGCATCGGACTGGTCTCCCTCACCAGGGACCTCACAATCACCTGGGGGGATGGGCTGACGCTGGTGTGCGGTATTTTTTACGCCGCCCACATCGTGGCGGTGCCCCGCATCGCCAAGGACCGGGATATTTTTCTCCTCAC
>CAYPZF010000192.1:0-2334 GCA_964415275.1 uncultured Oscillospiraceae bacterium
CACACCCGTCTCCCGTAGGACTCATTACCCTCGCGTGTGACGATGACGGCAAACATCTGACCGGCCTATGGATAGAGGGGCAAAAGCACCACGGAGGCTCCATACCGGAGGCCAGGACGGAGCGGGACGACGTGCCGCTGTTCGACGCCGCCAAGCGCTGGCTGGACAGATATTTTGCCGGGGAAAGGCCTGACAGCTCCGAATTGCCGCTCCGCCCCGTCGGCAGCGCGTTTCGCCGGGGGGTGTGGAGCCTGCTGTGTGAAATCCCGTATGGCGAGGTGGCGACCTATGGTGACATCGCAAAGAGGATGGCCGCTAAGATGGGGCGGGAGAGCATGTCCAGCCGCGCGGTGGGCGGCGCCGTGGGACACAACCCCATCTCCATCCTCATCCCCTGCCACCGGGTCGTCGGCGCAACGGGCAGCCTGACGGGGTTTTCCGCGGGCATTGAGACAAAGATAAGATTGCTGGAGGCGGAGGGCGTTGATATGTCCCGGTTCCCGAGCCGGACGGCATCCGCGCCAGGCCCCCGGGGCCGCAGCCCCTTTGTCCCCTCGGCACCCTCTTCCCGCGGCAATCAGCGGTAAGATCTTCTGTATACCTCCACGCAGTCCTCGTGGGTCATTTCGCATGGATTGGCCGCAAACAGCCCTCCCATGGTTTCACGGGCATTGGCCGCCAGCGCGTCCAATTCGTCGGGCGTGATTCCATAGTCGCTCATCCTGAGGTCCGCCACGCCGCACGCCTCCTGCAGCTGGGTCAGGGCGGTGAGGAAGTCCTCCGGCTTGGCCGCGTCTTTCATGCCCAGCGCCTGGGCCATTCGGACAAAGCGGTCGTCGCAGACGCCTTTCCCGATGAAGAATCCATGGAATGCCCTGGAGATCATAACCAGCCCCGCGCCGTGGGGGAGCTCCGGATGGCAGGCGGACATGGCGTGCTCCAGCGCGTGCTCCGCCGTCGTCGCGCTGAGGGTCATCACCACGCCGGACAGGGTGCTGGCAAAGGCCATGCCCTCGCGGGCCTCCATATCCCTCCCATCCCTGACTGCGCGCGCAAGGTATTTTCCCACATATTCCATGGCGGTGAGGGCGTACATATCGCTCATGGCGCCGGCAAAGGCGGAGATATAGCACTCGGTGGCGTGGAACAGCGCGTCAAAGCCCTGGTAGGCGGTGAGCGCGGGCGGCACCGACACCATCAGCTCCGGGTCGATGATGGACAGCACGGGAAAGCTGGCATCGTACCCGCCGACGCCGATTTTTTCCCTGGTCTCCTCGTTGGTGATGACCCCCCACTGGTCGGCCTCGCTGCCGGTTCCGGCGGTGGTGGTGATGCAGACGAGGGGGAGCGGGGCATTGGGAAGGGGCCGCCCCTTCCCCGTTTTCCCGGCGGCGTAATCCCACAGGTCACCGTCGTTCACCGCCATCATAGCGATGGCCTTGGAGGCGTCCATGACGCTGCCGCCGCCTAAGGCGACGATAAAGTCGCCGCCGTGGCCGCGGGCAAAGTCTGCCCCCGCCATGACCTCGGTCCTGGTCGGGTTGGCCCCGATTCCGCTGAAAACAGCGGCCTCGACACCCGCCTTGTGAAGCTGCTCAAGCGTCCGGTCCAAGGCGCCGTTTTCCCGGACAGACTTGCCCTTGGAGATGACGAGGACGGCCTTTTTGCCGGGCAGCTTCTGCCGGTGCAGCCTGCTCAGGCGGCCGCGGCCAAAGATCAGCCGTGTGGGGACGTACATATGAAACATGGTCTTCCCTCCTGTACTTTGTGTCCTTTGCCCGCCCTCTGGGTGAGCCTTCTATCCTGACTACTTCAATATAATATAGCCTATTTTACAATGAGAATCAAGCCAGCCGCGCAGACACCCATGCCGATGATTTAGCGCAAGGTCAGCGGTTCTCTGTATAAGAAAACGCCGACGACCAGCAAGACACACGTCAAGGCGATGCTGGCGAATAACTGGGCGGTGCTGATGTTCCAGCCGGCACGGTACACGCAGAGAAACCCAAGCTCCAAGCCGACAACCGCCACACCGAGCACATAGGTTGCCCAGTTGGTTTCTGACCATGCCACAAACAGGTTTTTCTGCTCACTGGTCATCAGATAGATTGCCATAGAGCAGAGCATCGCCACCAGGTAAGTGGCGGAAAGCGACGCAAATAAATTGACGTTCGCCGGCGTGGATTTCGCGCTGATGTTATAAAGCGTATTTGCGGCAACAACCACCAAGATCGGCCAGAGCAGACTCCACATCGCATACCCCTCCTAAAAATAAACCTACCGCACAAGATAGCCTTGTGCGGTAGGTGCTCACCCGTTCAATGAAAGACGCCA
>CAYPZF010000193.1:0-2310 GCA_964415275.1 uncultured Oscillospiraceae bacterium
AGAGGTCCACCCAGGAGGGGTTGACCTCCACACCCTGGATGCGCTGGAAAAAGCCATAGAGGGACACGCACGCGAGCGCCAGCACGGCAAAGGCCACCAGGCGCTGCAGCTGCTCCGGCCGCTCTATGGTGCTCACCGTGAGCACCACGCACAGCATGCAGGTGAGATGGAAGAGGAGAAACCGCGTCGAGAGGGCGGGGAAGGCGGAGAGGGGCCAAGCCAGGCAGACCGCCAGGGCGAAGAACGCCGCGTAGGGCCCCAACGCCACAGCATCCAGACGCAGAGAGCGCCGCCGCATGCCGCCCGCCAGAAAGAGCAGCAGCACAAAGGCAAAGCCCAAAAGGCTGTACGTGTTGCTCCAGTGCTCATAGGGGATGAGCAGCAGAGCCAGCATCAGCCAGCCGATGGAAACCGGGACCTGCTCCCCCATACCGAAGAGAAAGGGGGCGGCCACGCTCCCGTCGAACACGGGCTTCAGGCGGAGGTACACCCAGTGGCACAGGGCCACAGGCAGGTTGATGAGAACATTGAGCACCGCGCAGGCGGCGCTGTGCCTCCAGGCCCGGGCCAGCCCGCCCCCGCGGGCGGAGCGGGCGGCCAGCACGCTCCCCCCCCATGCCGCGCTCCAGGCGGCGGAACCCGCGCGGAGCAGCCGGGCCAAAAAGCTGTACTGATATAAATGGCACAGCAGATACCACACCGGAAGCAGAAGCCGTCCCGCGATGCTGTTTTTCAAGACAACCATAAAAGAACCCCCTGTTATCTCCCCCGGTTCTTCACCGTATAGAGTAAGGTGAGCAGCCCAAACCAGCCGCGGCGCACCAGCGTGGCCACAACTTGCTTGTTGCGGCTGAGGCCCCGCGGCGTGAGAGCCCGGATGGCGGCGGCCATATCGGGCCGCTGGGCAAAGGCGCGCGTCCGCGCGGTTTTCTCCCGGTTGGACGCCGGATTCCCCGGCGCGTGTTCGTTGGCGATGGCGATAAAGAGCCCCGCCCAGTTGGAGCTGGCCTCCCACCCTGGCACATCCAGGGAGAACCGGGCCGCCAGGGCCCGCTTTTTCTCCATAAAGCGCCCAAATGTATCGATGTAGTCGGGCAGGTAGCGGTGGGTCACGGAGTTTGGGTTTTGAAGGTAATGGTACAGCGGCGTGTCAATCATCACAAGCGCCCTGCTGTAATAAAAGTAGGTCAGGAGGAAGAGCTCGTCCTCCAGGTAGGCGCCGTCGAAGGAGATATCATGCGCGGCGATGATGGCGCGGGAAAACAGAAAGCGCCAGATAAAGCCGTTGAGCACGGGCTGGCCCGGCGCCTCCAGCCGGTGGCCCAGCAGACGGTCCAAGATGCCGGACTTTATCTCCGACGGCCCGTACAGGCCCGGGGGCAGGGCGCCGGCCTCCGCCCGCGCCTCGCCGTTCGGGAACACATTATAATGGGCGCAGCCGGCGGTGTCGGCGCCGGAAACGGCCAAGGCCTGATACAGCGTCTCAAAGGCGTCCGGGGCCCACCAGTCATCGGCGTCGGCAAAGGCAATGTAGTCGCCGCGGGCCTCTCGCAGTCCCAGGTTGCGGGCCGAGCTCACACCGCCGTTTTCCTTGTGAAAGACCCGCACCCTGGCGTCCTCCGCGGCAATGGCATCGCAGAGGGCGCCGCTGCCGTCGGAAGAGCCGTCGTTCACCAGCAGCAGCTCCATGCCGCCGAGGCGCTGGGCCAAAATAGAGTCGGTGCACTTGCGGAGCAGGGCCTCCGCGTTGTAGACAGGGACGATGACGGACAAAAGAGGCATGACAGACCCTCCAAGGCGCGTTGGGATACGAGAATTTCTCACCGGCGCGGGGCCGGAGAGAAATGGAACTGCAGGTTCTTCTATTATAACGGGTCTTTATGGGCTTGTCCATGCGGACGGGGGTGAAAATGCGGGCGAAGACCCCGGTCACAGAAGGCTTTTCAGCGCCTCCACTTGATTGAGCCGCTCCCAGGGCAGGTCCAGATCGGGCCGGCCGAAGTGCCCATAGGCCGCGGTCTGCTCATAGATGGGCCGGCGCAGGTCCAGGTACCGAATGATGCTCATGGGCCGCAGGTCAAAGCACCGCACCACCAGCTCGGAGAGCCGTTCGTCGGGCAGCGCGCCGGTGCCCAGGGTGTCCACCAGAACAGAGATGGGGTGGGCCACGCCGATGGCGTAGGCCAGCTCAATCTGGCACCTGCGGGCCAGCCCGGAGGCCACCAGGTTTTTGGCGATGTGGCGCGCCATATAGGCGGCGGAGCGGTCCACCTTGGTGGGGTCCTTGCCGGAGAAGCAGCCGCCGCCGTG
>CAYPZF010000194.1:0-2303 GCA_964415275.1 uncultured Oscillospiraceae bacterium
GGCTTGCGCCACCTGGTGATCACCGGCGCGCTGAGACCGGGGGACCGTCTGCCCTCGGTGCGGTCGCTGGCCAGCTCGCTGGCCATCAACCCCAACACCATCCAGCGGGCCTACGAGGCGCTGGAGTCGGAGGGTTATCTTTACACCGTTGCCGGCAGGGGCTCTTTTGCCGCGCCCATCACCGATGTGAACGCCGGGCGCCGTGAGAGCCTCCTGTCCCAGTTCGACGCCGCGGCGACCGAGCTTCTGTTTTTAGGGATGGCGGAGGAAGCGCTCTCCGCCCGCATCCGCGCCCTGGCCAAAAAGGAGGGGGAACGCACATGATCAAGGCAAACAACGTCGTCAAAACCTTTGACGGATTCCGGGCCCTGGACGGCCTGAGCATGACGGTGGAGCGTGGCTCCGTCTACGGGCTGGTGGGCCCCAACGGCGCCGGAAAGTCCACCATTCTGCGCCATATCACAGGGGCTTACCGGCAGGACGCCGGGGAGGTGCTGGTGGATGGCGTGCCCATCTATGAGAACCCCGCCCTCAAGGCCCGCATGGCGAACATCCCGGACGACCTGTATTACTTCCTCTCCGCCTCCACCCGGGATATGATGAAGTTTTACCGCGGCTTTTATCCCCGCTTCGACATGACGCGCTATGAAACCCTCAAGGAGGCCTTCTCCGTGGTGGATGAGAAGCGGCCCATCCGGCGGCTCTCAAAGGGGATGCAGAAGCAGGCGGCCTTCTGGCTGGCCCTATGCTGCAAGCCGGACTATCTGATTCTGGATGAGCCGGTGGACGGCCTGGACCCGGTGATGCGCCGCCAGGTGTGGAGCCTGCTCATGGGGGACGTGAGCGAGCTGGGCACCACCGTGGTCATCTCCTCCCACAACCTGCGGGAGCTGGAGGATGTCTGTGACCACGTGGGCATCCTATCCAAGGGCAAGGTGCTGGTGGAGCGCTCCCTCTCCGACTTGCAGGACAATGTGATCAAGGTCCAGGTGGCCTTTCGTGACACCTATGTCCCCCAGCTGCCCGACGACCTAGAGCTTCTGCACAGCAGCAAGGTGGGCCGGATTCACACGCTGATCGCCCGGGGCGGCACCCAGCATATCATGGAGCGGCTGTCCGTGTTCGAGCCGCTGTTTATCGACGCGCTGCCCCTCACGCTGGAGGAGATTTTCATTTACGAATTGGGAGGTGAGGACTATGCGGTCCGTGACATCATACTTTAATCCCACCCTGTTTAAGAAAAACCTCTCCCGCTTCTGGCCTATCTGGGGGCTTTACTTCCTGATCTGGTTCTTTGTGCTGCCTGTCAACCTCCTGCTGCAAAGCCGGACCGACCCCTACCTGGGCAATGCGGGCTCCCAGGTCGTCTTCTTCGCGGAGCGGACGGTGCGTGAGCTTACCGCCTCTACGGCCGTGCCCATGGCCTCCTTCTTCGGCATCCTGGCCGCCATGGCGGTCTTCTCCTACCTCTTTCAGACGCGGTCCGCCAACATGATACACGCCCTGCCCATCCGGCGGGAGGGGCTCTTCCTCACCAACTACCTCTCCGGACTGTGCTTTTTCCTGCTTCCAAACGCGGTTATCTTTCTGCTCACCATACTGGGGGAGGCCTTGGCCGGCTACACAGACGTGCAGGCTCTGCTGGTCTGGTTTTCGGCGCAGAGCCTGACCGCCCTCTTCTTCTACTCCTTCGCGGTCTTCTGCGCTATGTTTACCGGCCATACGCTGGCGCTGCCCGCCTTCTACGGCATTCTGAACTACCTGGCGCTGGCCCTGGCCTTCGTCATTGAGCATATCCTGTCTCTCTTCCTCTTCGGGTTTGTCTCCGCCGGGGCGCTGGAGCGGTTCGCGTTCTGGTGCACCCCAATCAACAACCTGCTTGACGCGTTCTCCGTTGAGAAACTGAGCACCTATGGGGCCGATGGGACCATAGAGGTCTGCTCCTACGCGTTCCACGGGATGGGGCACGCCCTCATTTACGCGGGGGCCGGTCTTGTCCTGGCCGTCATCGCGCTGCTGGTCTACCGGAAGCGGCATCTGGAGCGGGCGGGGGATGTGGTGGCTGTATCCGGCATGCGGCCGGTGTTTCGGTACGGCCTGGCCTTTTCCAGTGCCCTGGTCTTCGGCGCCATGCTGTACAGCCTATTCCAGGGCCTGCTCCCCAGCACGACCTGGACCTTTCTGGCCTTCATGGCCCTCTGCGGCGCCATCGGATATTTTGCCGCTGAAATGCTGCTGCAAAAGTCCTTCCGGGTCTTCTCCCAGTGGAAGGGCTGTGTGGTCTTTCTGCTCTGCCTGACCGG
>CAYPZF010000195.1:0-2277 GCA_964415275.1 uncultured Oscillospiraceae bacterium
AAGGGGATCGAGGATGTGGAGGAGGCCAGGACCCCCCTGTTTACCACCGGAAACGAAGAGCGGTCCGGCATGGGGTTTACCATTATGGAGAGCTTCATGGACAACCTCAAGGTGCGCTCCCAGCCTGAAAAGGGGACCACGGTCACGATGCGAAAAAAGATATCCCGCCGGCTTAATTTGGGCAGAGGATGAGTACGGCGGAGAAACTCCCCCTTTTGGAGGCTGCGCGCCAGGGGGATGAGTGTGCCTGCACCCGGCTGATTGAGGAGAACGCCGGCCTCATCTGGAGCATTGTGCGGCGGTATCACAACCGCGGGGTGGAGGCGGAGGACCTGTATCAGCTGGGCTGCCTTGGCTTTTTGAAGGCGGTGCGAGGGTTTGACCCCACCTACGGCACCCAGTTTTCCACCTACGCGGTGCCGAAGATCGCCGGTGAGATCCGCCGGTTTCTCCGGGACGACGGCATGGTGAAGGTGGGAAGGGCCATCAAGGAGCGGGCGGAGGTGGTGCGCCTGGCCCGTGACCGCCTGGGGCACGCCCTGGGCCGGGACCCCTCCCTTTCGGAGCTCGCCGCGGAGACCGGGCTGGAGCCCGAGGAGATCGCCTCCGCCGAGACGGCCATGAGCGCCGTGGCCTCTCTCCAGATGGAGACGGGGGACGGCGGCCTGACCCTGGAGAGCGTGCTGGGCACCGAGGGGATGGAAGAGGGGCTGGTGGAAAGGGTCGCCCTGCGGACGGCCATCGACAAGCTGCCGGAGCGGGAGCGCAAGGTCATTTTCCTGCGCTATTTTAAAAATTTTACCCAAGAGCGGACCTCCCGTGTTCTGGGGGTGAGTCAGGTCCAGATTTCCCGCATCGAGCGAAAGGCCATGGAGCGGCTGCGGGAGGAACTGGCGGCAGAGGAGTAGGCCCCGCCCGGGAGAGACCGAGTGGGGCCTGCCCGCTTCTATGCCGCGCGCCGCCGTGGGGGGAGAGGTTTACAAACAGGGTGATACGCGCTATAATAAGCGGGTGGCGCCCGGCGTGTAAGACGCTTGAAACTATCGCCCTGGTCTGGAGCGTGAAACAGTGAGTGAGATTCTCTACATTGTGATCCCCTGCTACAACGAGGAGGCCGTGCTGCCGGAGACGGCGAAGCGCCTGCGGGCAAAGATTGAGGGGCTGATAGAGACGGGGAAAATTGCCCCGGAGAGCAGGATTCTGCTTGTCAACGACGGCTCCAGGGACCACACCTGGTCTCTGATTCAGGAGCTCCACGCGCAGTGCCCTCTCTTCTCCGGGGTGGACCTCACCCGCAACCGGGGGCATCAGAACGCCCTGCTGGCCGGGCTTATGACCGCCAAGGACCGGGCGGATATGGCCATCTCTATGGATGCCGACCTGCAGGACGACATTGACGCGGTGGACGCCATGGTGGACAAGTATTACGAGGGCTGCGACATTGTCTATGGCGTGCGCTCCTCCCGGGGAAAGGATACCTTCTTCAAACGGGTGACCGCCGAGGGGTTTTACCGCCTGATGAATTTCATGGGGGCAGACGTGGTCTTCAACCACGCCGACTACCGGCTGATGTCCAGGCGGGCGCTGGAGGGACTGGCGGAGTTTCAGGAGACCAACCTCTTTCTGCGGGGCATCGTGCCTATGATAGGATACAATACGGGCACCGTCGCCTATGAGCGGGGAGAGCGGTTTGCCGGGGAGAGCAAGTATCCCCTCAAAAAGATGCTGTCCTTTGCCCTGGAGGGCGTTACCTCGCTCTCCACCCGCCCCATCCGGTATATCTCCCTGTTGGGTGTGTTCATCTTTATGGTGAGCCTTGTGATGCTGCTCTATATCCTGGTCCGGCACTTCACGGGCCAAACCACCGTGGGCTGGTCCAGCGTGGCGGTGTCCGTCTGGGCCATCGGCGGGCTGATTCTGCTCTCCCTGGGGGTCATTGGAGAGTACATCGGAAAAATTTACCTGGAGACCAAGGGCCGGCCCAGGTTTCTGATCCGTCAGGTGCTGGAGGACCGCGATGAAAAAGTGGATTGATTCCTCGGCCTGGCGGTTTCTCCTGGTGGGCATGGGGAATACACTTCTGTCCATGGCGCTCATGTTTTTGCTGGAGGGGCTGGGGTACTGGCCCTCCACCGCCATCGCCTATGCGGCCGGCGCGGTCATGAGCTTTTTCCTCAACCGGAGCTTTACGTTCCGGAGCGAGGAGACCTTTTGGCGGTCGGCGGTGAAGTTTGCCGTTAACGTGGTGGTGTGCTATTCGGCGGGCTACGGTCTGGC
>CAYPZF010000196.1:0-2273 GCA_964415275.1 uncultured Oscillospiraceae bacterium
GATGCCTCCGTCCTCGTCCACAGTGGCATAGTTGTTCTCCCGTAAGTTTTTCATGGCTACGCTCACGCTCGGCTTGGTGTAGGACAGCTCATTCGCAATGTCAATGGCCCGCACCGTGCCCAGCCGCTTACTCAGCACCAAAATGGTCTCCAGGTACATCTCCGCGGATTCCCTGATTTGCATCTCCGGGTCACCTCCTCTCTATATTTCCCAGCGCATGGCGCGCTCTACAGCCCTGTGCCATGTGGTGTACAGGTCCGTCACATCTGCCTGGGGCAGAAAGACCCGGTCCACCTCCCGTTTTTCCGCCAATTCCGCCGTGCCGCTCCAGACGCCCGCCGCGAGACCGGCCAGCCACGCGGCGCCCATGGCGGTGGTCTCCACCATGGCGGGCCGCTCCACCGGCATCCCCAGAAGGTCGGCCTGGAACTGGAGCAGGAACCGGCTCACGCTGGCGCCGCCGTCCACCCGCAGGACGGGCGCCTGCCGCCCCGCCTCCTTGCCCATGGCGTCCATCAGGTCGGCCACCTGGAAGGCAATCCCCTCCAGGGTAGCGCGGCAGAGGTGGGCCTTGGTGGCGCCCCGTGTAAGGCCCAAAATGGCGCCCCGCGCGTACATATCCCAATGGGGCGCGCCCAGACCGGTAAAGGCGGAGACCAGATAGACGCCGCCGTTGTCGGGCACCGACTCCGCCAGCCGGTCGCATTCCGGCGCGGAGGAGATGAGCCCCAGCTCATCCCGCAGCCACTGGATGGAGGACCCGGCGTTAAATACGCTCCCCTCCAGGCAATAGGTGGTCGTCCCGTTCAGAGACCAGCCCACGCTGGTGAGCAGGCCGCCGGCAGACCGCACCGACCGCTCCCCCAGGTTCATCAGGGTAAAGCAGCCCGTCCCGTAGGTGTTTTTCGTCTGACCCGGCGCAAAGCAGGCCTGGCCGAACAGGGCCGCCTGCTGGTCCCCCGCCGCGCCGCAGATGGGGACCCCCGCCAGGCATTCCAGCCCCTTCCACGTGCCTGTCACCACCCCGTAAGGAGCGCTGTTAGGCACCGGCTCGGGCAGCATACGCATGGGGACGTCCAGCGCCCTGCACAGCGTCTCGTCCCAGCACAGCGCGTCAATGTCGAACAGCATGGTGCGCGCGCAGTTGGAGTAGTCCGAGACGTGGACGCCGCCGGTGAGGTTCCAGATGAGCCAGGCATCCACAGTGCCGCAAAGCAGCTCCCCCGCCTGGGCGCGGGCCCGGGCTCCGGGGACCTCGTCCAGAATCCAGCGCAGCTTGGTGCCGGAAAAATAGGCGTCAATCAAAAGCCCCGTCTTGTCCCGCACATACCCGGCCATCCCGTCCGCCTTCAGCTGGTCGCACATGGCGGCCGTGCGGCGGCACTGCCAGACGATGGCATTGCAGATCGGTGTCCCTGTTTTCTTCTCCCAAACCACAACGGTCTCCCGCTGGTTGGTAATGCCAATGCCCGCCACCTGGCCGGCGGACACCCCGGCCTGCCGGAGGCAGACCTCCATGGCCCTGAGCTGAGTCTCCAGAATCTCCATGGGGTCGTGCTCCACCCAACCCGGCTGCGGATAGTGCTGCCGGAAGGGGTATTGGGCCTGGGCCACCGGACGGCACATGCTGTCGAACAGGATTGCACGGGAGCTGGTGGTCCCCTGATCCAGCGCCAGAATGTATGGTTCCATGAAGTCCCCCCTCATCGGTCGCCCCGCTTGGCGGAGCCCTGTCATGTCATGGTCACAGCTATAAGTGTATCACAAATGGGAGCAGGTTTCCATGCTATGTTGCGGCCGGACCGTTTTTTCCCCGCCAAAGGAGCATTGAAGCAAAAAGACGCCGGGAGCCCCCGGCCCCGGCGTCTCCCGTACTTACTTAAAACTCTATTCTCGGTCCGGTCCACCCCGGATACTCCCGCCGCACGGGCCCACCGCCGATGGAGGCGTAGAAGTTGACCGAGGAACAGGCGTGGAAGGGTGTGAGCCACAGGTTGATGAGAAAGGTGCCGCCGTAAAAAATAAGCAGGAACGGGAGGATGGAGCCGCTTATCCGCTGTGCGGCGTAGGCCAGAATGGCGACGGGAATGGCGGCAAACGCCCAGTTCAGAAAGGACAGGTCAAAGACAAAGAGCTCCATCTTATGCCCGGCCATCATATGCTTACTGCGGCGGATGGCCTCCAGCGGGCCGCACTCCGGGTCGTCCAGCAAAATGTAACAGGCCATGCGGTACCGGTACGCGGCGATGATGCCGGGAATCAGGAACAAAAGG
>CAYPZF010000197.1:0-2269 GCA_964415275.1 uncultured Oscillospiraceae bacterium
CCCCCAACGTGGCCCAGGCCGTCAAGGAGATCAAAGCCGGTAAGGTGGAATACCGCCTGGACAAGACCAATATCATCCACTGCCCCATCGGGAAGGTCTCCTTCGGCGTCGAAAAGCTGGCCGATAACTTCAACGCGCTCATGGGCGCTATCATCAAGGCCAAGCCCGCCGCCGCCAAGGGGCAGTATATTAAGAGCTGCGTGTGCGCCTCCACCATGGGCCCCGGCGTGAAGGTCAATCCCGCAAAGCTGACGTAACGCCGCCCGGTTCCGTTTCCCCGGCCTGTGCGCTGAAAAAGCACTTGACAGGCCCGTCCCATCCTGATAGAATATGTTTTACGTCCTAAGACAGCAGGTGCCGCAAGGCGTAAATCCTGCCGAGGAAGCAGCCGGTTTGTTTTTTCGTGCTGTCTTCATGTCCTGTGGGCGTGAAGACAGCACTTTTTTATCCCACATCTGGAGGTGAAACAACAATATGCCTAACGCAAAGGTTCTCAGTGAAAAGAAAGCCGCCGTCGCCGAGCTGACCGAGACGCTTCAGACCTCCGCCGCCGGCGTCCTTGTGGACTACAAGGGCATCACCGTGGCTCAGGACACCGCGCTTCGCGTCGAGATGCGCAAGAACAACGTGGATTACAGAGTGGTAAAGAACACCCTGCTCCGCTTTGCCGTGCAGAACGCGGGCATGGAGGAGCTCGTCCCCGTTTTGGAGGGCACCACCTCTCTGGCGGTCAGTCAGGAGGACCCCGTGGCCGCCGCCAAAGTCGTGGCCGAGTTCTCCAAGAAGATGAACGGACAGAAGTTCATCATCAAAGCCGGCTATATGACCGGCAAGGTAATCTCCGTGGAGGAGGTCAAGGCCCTGGCCGAGCTCCCCAGCAGAGAGGTCCTTCTCTCCCAGCTGCTCAGCGTCATGCAGGGCCCCATCCGCGGTCTGGCCGTCTCTCTGGACGCCACCATCAGCGGCCTGGCCCGCGCTCTGCAGGCCGTCGCCGACCAAAAGGCCGGCTAACCCGCGCTCTTCGCCCCAGGCAACATATTTTATTGAATTATTTGGAGGTATTTTACCATGGCTAGCGAGAAAATTACTGCTCTGCTTGAGGAAATCAAGGCCCTGACCGTTCTGGAGCTGTCTGACCTGGTCCACGCCATTGAGGACGAGTTCGGCGTCTCTGGCGCCGCCCCCGCCGCCGTCGCCGTGGCCGCCGCCCCCGCCGCCGTCGTCGAGGAGAAGACCGAGTTCGATGTGGTGCTGGAGAACTTCGGCGCCGAGAAGATTAAGGTCATCAAGGTGGTCCGCGAGATTACCGGCCTGGGCCTGGCTGAGGCCAAGGCGCTGGTCGAGGCCGCCCCCAAGGCCGTCGTCAAGGAAGGCCTGAGCAAGGACGACGCGGAGGCGATGAAGAAGAAGCTGGAAGAAGTCGGCGCCAAGGTGGAGCTGAAGTAAGCACAGCCCAATCCATTTCCCGCCCCCGCGAGCCGGGCGCACCGCTTTCTGTTCCGACCCGTGAAGGGCCCGGGGTAACACATGTTACCCCGGGCCCTGTTTGCTTCCCTTGACTTTCTTTACAGCGCCACATAAAATGGTTCCTAACCGCAGCGTACCATACAGCGCGGCAAAGGAGGTTCCCCATGCGCCGACATCGTTCTTTTCTTTTCCTGACCCTTACACTGCTTCTCCTGCTGCCAGGGTGCACCAACGACGCGGCGCCCCCTGAGGCCGACAGGCTGGAGGGCGCCGCGTGGATCGACGGACAGGCCGCCATTGAGACGGACCTGTTAAAAAAGACCCCCTACGACGGGCTGTTTATCAAGGCAAACTGCCGGATTGGCTGGAGTGACCTGACGGCTACGCCGCCCGGCTCTTCCTTTACGGAAAAACGTCCCCTGGTGGTGGTGGACCCTTACGACGCCGCGCCCCTCTCCGCCCTCCTGGTGTTCAACACCGAGGCCCCTTCCTCCGTTACCGTGGAGATCATGGGCAAAACGGCGTCCGCCTCATTTACCCACGCGTTTCCCGGCTTCCGGGCCCAGCACCAGGTCCCCATCTATGGCCTCTATCCCGGTGAGGAGACCCAAGTGGACCTCACACTCACCCAGGAGGACGGCCTCCAGTCCTACCTGGAGCTCTCTCTAAAGACGGCCCCCCTGCCCGATGACTTCCCCGACTATGGCGCACTTTTGGAGGGACTCACCCTGCCCCAGGAGGGCCTTTTATGCCTGGCTTCCGCCGACGGGGCCTTTCCCGCGTTCGCGGTGGACAGCGCGGG
>CAYPZF010000198.1:0-2239 GCA_964415275.1 uncultured Oscillospiraceae bacterium
GGGGCTCTCCAAATAGTTCATAGCCATGGAAACACAGCTCCTTACAAAAAGATGGCTTTATTTTACACCATTTCTTCCCGTCTGTCACCCATAAAAACCAAGAAAGAGGCGGAACAGGACCCCGCCCAGCACAAAACAGCCTGGAAAGGTGAGCAGCCACGCTGTGCAGATGGAGCGGACCACCCCGTAGTCCACCTGACCGGGCGTCTCCTCCACACCCACGCCCATAATGGCGGTGATTTTGGTGTGGGTGGTAGAGACAGGCAGCCCGAAAAGACAGGCAAAGAGGAGGCATACGCCGCCCGCCAGATCGGCGGCCACGCCCTGCCGGGGGCCGAGGGGGGCCATACGCTGCCCTACCGTGTCTACAATCCGGCGGCCTCCAGCCAGGGTGCCCAGGGCCATCATCAGGGCACAGACCGCCATCAGCCAGAGCGGGACGAAGAATGGGCCGCCCTCCGGCCTCCCCGACGAAAGGGAGATGCCCAGCAAAAACACCCCAATAAACTTCTGCCCGTCCTGGGCGCCGTGAAAAAAGGACATGCCCGCGGCGCCGGCGATCTGGGCCCGGCGGAAGCGTCCCTGCGTCCGATGTCCGCCGCTGGGGAAGAGGCGGCGGAGCAGGCGGACGCTGTACCGCCCCGCGCCGAAGCCCAGGCCGGTGGAGAGAACGAGGCCGAGGACCACCTTACAAAGAGCGGCGGTGTCGACGGCGGAAATCCTGCCCTGGAGAGAGACCGCGGCCCCCATAAGCCCGGCCATCAGCGCGTGGCTTTCGCTGGTGGGGATGCCGAAGCGCCAGGCCGCTGAGGCCCAGAGGATGACGGCGGCCAGGGCGGCGCACAGGGCGGTGAGGGCGGCGTGCGGGTCTCCGCCAAAGTCGGCAATGCCGTACAGGGTCTCCGCCACCGCCGGGCTGATGGCCGTCATGGCCACCACGCCGAGGAACTCGCACACGGCGGCCAGGGCGGCCGCCCCGCGAAAGGACAGCGCCCGAGTGGCCACCGCCGTGGCGATGGCGTTGGGCGCGTCGGTCCAGCCGTTGACCAGCATGACGCACAGCATAAGCGGAACAAAAAGAGACACAGACAAAAAAGCACCCCCCGCCCATTGTACGGGCGGGGAGGCGCCCCCATGCCGGAAATGCGGAGAAAAGACGCCGCGTCAGCCCATATCCTCGAACAGCTTCTTATAGGTGACGGGGGGAAACCCCCTAGCGAACAGGGCCTCGGACCGGGCCACAAAGGCCTGGGCGGCATAGGAGAGCGTGCGGTTCTTTTTCCAGAAGATCGTAATGTCCCAGGGGTATTTTGGGTCAAAGGAGCGCCAGCACATGTCCCGGGGCAGGGGGGGCAGAACGGGCAGCGGCAGGATGGAGATACCGTTGCCCGACCGGGCGCTGAGAGCGAGGAACTCCCACTGGCTGCTGGTGATGCTCACCCTGGGCTCAAAGCCCAGGTCCCGGCAGCGCCTCACGGTCTGTATATTGAGGAAAAAGCCCTCGCTGAAGAGATTAAGGGGTTGATTGCGCAGGTCGGAGAAGGTACTGGCCCCCTTCTGCGCCAGCGGATTGTCCCGCCGCATGACGGCCACAATCTCCTCAAATCCCAGGGGCTGGACCACCAGGTCGTTGGTGGCGATGGGCTGGATGCCGACGCCCAGGTCGAAGGTCTCATCCTGCACCTTGGGAATGACCTTGATTGCCTCAAGCTCCCGCACGGAAACTGTGATGCCCGGGTAACAGCGCTTGAAGTCGGAAATGATTTCTGTAAAGTAGAGGGTGCTGATGATGGGGGGCAGCGCCACGGCCACCCGGCCGGACTGCAGGCTTTTCAGGTTGAGCGCGGCGGCGGAGATGCCGTCAAATTCCTTGATGATGACCCGCGCCCGGGCCAAAAGGGCCTCCCCCACGTCGGTCAGGCGCAGCTCGGAACTCTCCCGGTCGAACAGGGGCTCGTCCAGCTCCAGCTCCATGCTTTTGATGGCCTTGCTGAGGGTGGGCTGAGAGACATAGAGGCGTCTTGCGGCCTTGGTAAAGCTCATTTCCTCGTATACCATGACAAAATAGCGCAGCTGCCGGATGTCCATTCAAATACCTCCTCAGGGCGGCGCCCAATTATGTAAAATTAACCTTAATAATATCCCATGCAAAAGAGATTGTAAAGGGCCATTTCTCTGCGGCCGTGGGGGCAGAGGGAAAACGGCCCGCGCATTTTATGCGCGGGCCGCTTTCACGGTT
>CAYPZF010000199.1:0-2228 GCA_964415275.1 uncultured Oscillospiraceae bacterium
TCCAGGGCTACTATGAGGTGCTCGCCGAGGCTGATCTCACCGCCATCGGAGGTTCTATCCCCAATGACGCTTTCTACTATATCCCGTAACAAGCTGATCCGCGCTGTCTTACCCCCAGCCCTCTGGCTGGGGGTTTGGCAGGTTGCGGCGGCGTACATCGGCAAAGAACTCCTGCTCCCCACCCCGCTCTCCGTTTTGCGCACCCTGCTCTCCCTGGTGGTCACCCCCTTCTTCTGGCGGAGCACCCTGGTCTCCCTGGCGCGTATTTTCCTGGGCTTCACCTGTGGCACCCTGCTGGGTACCCTGCTGGCGGTCCTCACCTCGGCCTCGGTCTGGGCCGACCTCATCCTCTCCCCGGCGGTGCGGATTGTCCGGGCTACGCCTGTGGCCTCCTTCATCGTCCTGATTCTGCTCTGGATCAGGACAGGCTTGGTGCCCGGGGTCATCTCCGCCCTGATGGTCCTCCCTGTGCTCTGGGCAAGCGTGCGCGGCGGCATCGCCGGCACCGACCCGCTGCTGTTGGAGCTGGCCCGGGCTTACCGGTTCGGGCGGCTCAAGACCCTGCGGCTCATCTGTTTTCCGTCGGTCCGCCCCTCCTTCGCGGTGGGCTGCCGCACCGGCATGGGCCTGGCCTGGAAGTCAGGTGTGGCCGCCGAGGTGCTCTGTCAACCCGCCCTCGCCATCGGCACGCGGGTATACGCCTCCAAGTACACGCTGGACTCCCCCGGCCTGTTTGCCTGGACCATCGTGGTCATCCTCCTGAGCTTTCTGCTGGAGTGGATCCTCTCGTTGCTGTTCCGCCGGCTGGAGGGGGGGTGGAAGGCGTGATCTCCCTCTCCCACGTCTCGGTCTCTTTCGGGGAAAAGACCGTGTTGAGCGACTTCTCCCTGACCCTTCCGGCCGCCGGCATCACGGCCATTACCGGCCCCTCCGGCTGCGGAAAGACCACGCTGCTCCGGGTGCTGGCCGGCCTGTGCCGTCCGCGGGAGGGCACACGCTCCGGCCTCTCCCCTCAGGACACCGCCCTGCTCTTTCAGGAGGACCGCCTGCTGCCCTGGCGCACCGTCTCCCAGCACATCTCCGACGTGCTCCCCCGGACGCGCTGGCACGAGGTGCCCCGCTGGCTGGCTCTGGCCGACCTCTCCCGGGAGGGGGGGCAGTACCCCGCCACCCTCTCCGGCGGCATGGCGCGCCGGCTGGCCCTGGTCCGCACGCTGGCGCTGGGCGGCGCCCTCTACCTGCTGGACGAACCCTTCTCCGGCGTGGATACCGGCCGCAGGGCCCGTATCATGGCGGACATCCGCACGCTGGGCACCCCCACCCTTCTGGTCACCCATGAGGAGGAGGTCCTGGCCATGGCCGACCGGGTCCTTCGCTTTGAGGGCCCGCCCCTCACGCTGCTGCCTCCCTCCTGACGGGGGGAGGCGCGCCCCCATTTCGCCGGGGCGCGGGCCGCGCCGGGCACGGCGCCCCGCGCCCCGGAGGACATTGTATAAAAAGGCTTGCGTTCTCTTTCCTTTTATGCTATAGTGAGGGAGTATTAATGTGACGATTGGATTTTGAGTGGGGCCCGCCCCGCTCTTTCTTTTCGAAAAAATGAAACGTGTAAAATTCTGGATAACAATGCCGAGGGAGGAAGCACGATGTCGAAGGTAGCAGAGCTCACGGCGGCCCTGGCCGCGCCCATCGCGGTCACAAACGGCTGTAGTATCTGGGACGTGGAATATGTACGGGAGGCGGGCACCTGGTTCCTCCGCGTATATATTGATAAGGAGGGCGGCGTCTCCATCGACGACTGCGAGGCGGTCAGCCGCCCGCTGTCCGACGCGCTGGACCAGGCCGACCCCATCGAGGGGAGCTACACGCTGGAGGTCTCCTCCGCCGGTGCCGACCGGGTGCTGAAAAAGCCGGCCCACTTCGCGGCCTGCCTGGGCCGTGAGGTAGATGTAAAGCTCTACCGCGCCAGAGAGGGGAAAAAGACCCTCACAGGGACCCTGGACGGGTACGACGGCGGCGTGATTACCATAGACGGCACTGTTTTAGAGCAAAAAGAGGTGGCGCAGGTGCGCCTCCATGTGCATTTTTAAGGAGATTCGGATCATGGCCAGAAAAAATACAAAGGCGCAAAAGAACAACGAGCCGGACGGCAAGGAGTTCTTTTCCGCCATCGACGAAATTGAGCGGGAAAAGGGCCTCCCCAAGTCCTACATGCTGGAGGAAATCACACA
>CAYPZF010000200.1:0-2124 GCA_964415275.1 uncultured Oscillospiraceae bacterium
CCCTGCTGGTCAACTCAGAAAACCCGTATAAAACCGCCGCCGCGGACTTCCTGGCGGAGGAGCTGGGCCGCCTCGGTCTTTTGGTCACGGTCCGTTCGGCGGGCTGGTCCGACTATGAGGCCGCGCTGAAGGCCGGAGACTTCGACCTCTATCTGGGCGAGGTGATGCTCACCGCCGATTTCGACCTCACCAATCTGTTGGGCAGGACCGGAGCGCTCAACTATGGCGGCCATTCCGACGGGGAGACCGAGCCGCTCCTGGCCGCCTTCCGGCAGGCCGGGGACGCGGAGCGCCCCGCGGCCGCCGCCGCGCTCTATACCCACCTGGCGGAGGCGGCGCCCTTCGCGCCGCTGTGCTTTAAAAACGGGTCCGTGCTCACCCGGTGGGGGCTGGTGTCCGGCTTGACGCCCACCCAGCAAGACGCCTTTTACGGTTTCGCCTGGTCGGTGGCCGACGGGACGGCATAGGGCGGCTGTGTTTGCCGCGACAACGTAAAATGACCCTCCGCCTGTCCGGGTGATTTTCTCATCCCGGTATGTGCGGAGGGTCATTTGGTTTATACTTGTCATAGCCGCGGCTCCGGCGGGGAGTTACACCGGCGGCGGAGACGGCATGCCAAGGCCGTCTCCCGCTTTGAACTCCGGCTCCAGCAGCAGGCGGAGCAACAGAAAATTGGCCAGACTGGCATAGGGGAATACAAACAAATTCATCGCCCCCCCGGTGACGTTCACCAGCATGTACCAGGGCAAAAAGGACAGGGAAAAGAAAAAGTACCACCGGCGGCGGCCGGCCATCACCCGGATGCCGTCGGTCACAGCCTGAATGACAGAGAGCGCGGGGTTCCGCGCCATCATATATTGGGCGGGCGCGAACAAGCTGTTCACCCAGAGGGCCCCGGCCACACCCGCCAGCATGAGGATGGACCAGAGGGGGGAGAGCGTGTTGGCCATGGCCGCTCCGCCCCCCGAGAGCCACAGAAAAAGGCCCAGTCCGGGCAGTATGCCCAGGGCAACAGAAAGCAGCCGCACCGCGGTCAAAAGAAGGCTCAGGCCCACCGCCTTGAGGGTGCGGCCCGCCTCCCGGTACCACAGAAACAGCGCGGAAAGGGGCCGGACCTGACCGCGGGACACCCCCGAGAGCTGCTCCAGCGCGCCCATGGTCAGTGGCGCGGAGAGGAACAGCATGGCCGCCTGGACCAGCAGGTAGGTTCTCAGCTGGGCAAAGGAGAGGGGCAGCGCGAAAATACTGCCCATCTCGTCCATGCGGAACACCGCGGTAAAGCCGTTTTCGGACCGCCACAGGCCGGTGCCCGTCGTATAGGAGCCGGCATCAAACATGTAGTACTCCAGCACGCCGCCGAAATGGAGCCGGAACAGCAGCGAAACCGCGCCCGCCACCACTACAATGACAGCTGTGGCAAGGCAGGCCTTCTGCCATCGGTGCATGGTCATCTTGGCCAGTTTCTTGATCCCGGCCCGGGACAGACGGGCTTCGTTGTTCATGGCGTAGTCCTTTCCACCCCCTCCGCCTCCGGTGCGTTGGAGGGTGCGGGGGTGCTGTCCCCGGCTCTGGGGAAATCTTGGGAAGAGGGCTGCTGTCCTTCTACCGGCGGGGCGGATGTCTCCGGCCCGGGGGAGGCCACGGGGGGCACCGGCACCTCAGGCCCGGGGGAGGCCGGGGGCCACTCCGGCTCAGGAGTCCCCGGTGGGGACACCGGCCCCTCGGGGGTGGCGGCAGGCGGCGGGCTGGGGGCAGGCTTGCCCGTGATGGGGTCCAGGCCCAGAGACGCCGCGTCGGCGGGGTGGAAGAGGATGATTTTATCCCGCTTTTTGTATTTGCTCACCGACTCCAGGGTGCGGCTGACCAGACTGCCCTCCCCGTCGTACACGTTCCGGTAGGCGTTGGCCTTCCGCCCGGTGTAGGGGGTGACGTCCACCTTGGTGGTGCCCACGGGGACGGTCTCGTCCGGCTTGTAGACGGTCTCCCAGGAGACAAAATCATACCGCTCATTGGTCATCTCCACATAGGTGTCGTCAAGCTTGGTGCCGTAAATCTTCACGTTGAGATAGCGCTTGCCGCCCTTGTCGTAGCTCCGGGTCACAATTTTGATGGGGTGCTCGGTGT
>CAYPZF010000201.1:0-2108 GCA_964415275.1 uncultured Oscillospiraceae bacterium
TAGAGGTGGAGGAGGACACCCTGGGCTACCGGGAGCGCTATTGGGTGGATGTCCAGAGCGGCCTGCTGGTGGCCGCCGAGACGGTGAAGGAGGGGAGGGTGACCTACCGCATGACCTCCAACACCCTGGAGATTCCCGTGCCGGAGGGCGTCACCTTTGGCCTGCCCGACGGCACCGTCCTGTATGAAAATGTCACTACAGGCTCAGGATGAGAACCAGGCCAAGGGTGATGACCAGCTCCATGTCGTCCCCCTCCAAAAAGAGAAACAGCATGATAAGCAGGAGCAGGATATCCCCGGTGTCCAGCTCATCCAGCTTCAGGGCCTTTAGGATTCCGGCCAGGCCCCCCTGGGTTTTTGCCGTGCTCTCCTCCTCCGCCGCGGGCGGTGGGGAGGCGCCGCCGGTCCGGACGGGCGTGTCCCGCGCCTGTGGGTCGTCCTCCTCCACAATGCGGGTGTATACGCTCCCGCTGGGTATGTATCGGTTATAAATCTTTCTCCCCTCCTTTCAGCATCTGGAAGGCCACCCGCACCACGCGGGAGAGCTTGGCGATTTGCACGGCCTTATCTACTTTTGCGTACCGCTCTTCCTTGAGAAAGGGCTGGAGGGCGGCCAGGAGGGCGGTTTTGTGGTTGTCCCCGGCGTTATACTCGGAAAAGAGACGCAGGGCGGTCTGCACCAGCTTGGGGTCCAGATCGCCGAGCGCGGAGAGCGGTGGTCCTTCGCCGCCCGCCTGATTCTGCGGCTGGGCGGAGGGGCGGGCCTACCAGGCAGCGCACTGCCCGGCATCCGGCGCGGGTGCCCCCCCGGTCCCTCCTCCTCCGCCGCCGTCCCCGCCCAGGGCCCTCGCGATGGACATAATCTGCCCCATGGCCTTGGGGTCAGAGAGGATGGCATTTAATTTTTCCTCAAATTCAGCCACAGCGTGTGCCTCCCTTCAGCGGTCTCGTTGGATTACTTTGAAATTTTCCTATTGATGCCGTCGACGGCCTTGGCGCCCTCCGGGGTGTTCATCACCTTGGCCATAAGCGCCATGAAGTCCGCCGGGTTGCCCGCCATAGCGGCCTGCGCCGCGGACTGGAGGGAGGAATTGCCGCCGGCTCGGTTCAAAAGATTGATGAGCGCCTGCGCGTCGGGGGAGCTGGCCAGTTCCTGCAGCGTGTCTTTATCGTTGAGCAGTGCGGAGGCGTCGCGGGAGCGCATAAATTCATCCATTTGAGTCATTATAAAGGTCTCCTCTTTCAGATTATATGTTGACTTCAATTCATTATATGAGTTCTCCATGCATGGGTGAAAAAAGAAAGACTGGAAATTGGGGAAAAGGCGTGCTATACTATACCGGAAATGCTCCGCCCTTGGGTGAATGCCGGGTGGACCGAGGAGGAAGAACACAATGCTCTTGGTCGCTGACGTGGGGAACACAAACATGGAATTCGGCGTGTTTCGGGGGAAAGAACTGATTGGGAACTTTCGCCTGATGACCGACACAAATAAAACCTCCGATGAGATTGGACTTGCCGTATGCCAGTATTTTCGGCTCTTTCACTTTAACCCGGCAGAGGTGGAGGACGTGATCATCGCCTCCGTCGTACCCCAGGTTATGCATACCCTCACCGACGCTATGCGGTATTATTTCAATAAAACGCCTCTTATTGTGGACGATGATGTAGACCCCGGGCTGCCCTACGGCGTGGAGGGGGACGAGCGTCTGGGCGCCGACCGGGCCGTGGCCTGTGTCGCCGCCATTGAGAAGTACGGCGCCCCCCTGGTGGTGCTGGACTTCGGCACCGCCACCACGCTGGACGCCGTGTCGTCCGACGGCCGCTATATGGGCGGCTGCATCAGCTCCGGTGTGCGCATCTCCACCGACGCCCTGTTCCATAAGGCGGCCCTGCTGCCCCGGGTGGAGTTGGTCAAGCCGGAGACCGTCTTGGGCACCACCGCCGTGGGTCAGATCCAGGCGGGCGCGGTGCTGGGCTATATCGGCGCGATGGAGCATCTGGTCCGCCTCACCAAGGCGGAGATGGGGGAGGAGAACATCAAGGTAGTGGCCACCGGCGGCCTGTTCCGCCTGGTGGCGGAGAACTCCCCTCTCATTGACATTTCCG
>CAYPZF010000202.1:0-2026 GCA_964415275.1 uncultured Oscillospiraceae bacterium
GCACAAACTCAGCAATCTTGCTGACGGGGACCACCACATCGCACTCATCCAGCAGCTTGGTCTGCTCCTCAATGCCCTCCAGGAAGGAGGAGCGGGCGGCCCAGGCGTCCTTAATCTTGGCCGGGGTGTCGGCCACCAGCACGTCCATGGCGCCGGCCTCCAGCACCAGCTCCGCGGCCTGCTCCACCATGGCGTCAATGGCCTCCTGGGAGTTGGCGTCGAAGGTGACTAGGAGATAGGCGCCCACCTCAACGCCGCCCACACTGCGCGGGAACACGGCCTTGCCCAGATACTCCTCGGAGGAGATCAGAATCTCTTTCTCGAAGAACTCCAGGGCCTGCGGATCCATATGGGCCTTCTTGAACTTGGGCACGGCGGAGATACAGGTGGCCAGGTCCTCAAAGGGACAGATCAGACTGACGGTCTGCTTGGGGGCGGGGATGAGCTTCAGGGTGAGCTCGGTGATGATGCCCAGGGTGCCCTCGGAGCCGATGATGAGGTTAATCAGGGAGTAGCCGGAGGAGGTTTTGGACACGGAGGCGCCCAGCTTCACAATCTCACCGGTGGGCAGGACCACGGTCATGGCCCGGACATAGTCGCGGGTGGCGCCGTATTTGACAGCCCGCATGCCGCCGGCGTTGGTGGCGACGTTGCCGCCCAGGGTGGCGAACTTCTCGCCGGGATCGGGGGGATAGAGAAGGCCCTGCTTCAGCGCGTCTTCGGCCAGATCATTGAGCAAAACGCCGGGCTGGACCCGCACCACAAAGTTTTCGGTGTCGTACTCCAGAATCTCCTTCATACGCATGGTGCAGAGGACCACGCCGCCGGCGATGGGGGTACAGGCTCCCACCAGGCCGGTGCCCGCGCCACGGCAGGTGACCGGGATGTTGTTGTCGTAGCAGAGCTTCATGATGGCGGCGATTTCCTCAGTGGACAGCACGTCAATGGCCACCTCAGGCATCTTTGTGCCATAGATGGGCATTTCATCTCTGGCGTAGTCCGGGTTTACGTCCTCACCGTAGGAGACCCGGGTACCGGAGATTTTCTTCAGCTCGTCGATAATTTCCGGCGTGACTTTGTTGTATTGCGCCATAATATGTTCCTCCTCACTTTATCAGTTGCACCGTTTGTCTCATTTAAATTGGTACTACCGCTCTTTGCTTTTAGTCTATCACAAGATGGAAAAGATGCAAGGGGACAAAATAAAAATATCTGTTGTGCACAATTAAGATTCCAGTTTTTGTGCAAAAAACAGAAAATGAGAGGATGGGACCAAACTTTACTAGACAACGCGCTATGAGCGGGCTATAATTGGGATGTAGGATTGGTAGAACCAATGAAGCCTCATAGCGTGATGTATAAAGGACGTTTCAGGTGTCGAAAAAGCCGTGACGGCTATGAGGCCCAATCGAGAGGAGGCGGTTTGACCGGCAACAAGGTTCGTTTGGCAGGAGCCGTGTTTTACCCTGTATGCGGGACGGTCTTGCGGCATGAAGTGGCACATGGCGCAAGTGGTTGGAAGGGGTTCCGCGGGACAGAAAACGGCACAACGCACGACAACTCGATATTTGCAAATATGAAACGGGAGGAAAGTATTTTATGTATGCACTGATTGCGTGTATCCCGATTCTGGTAACCGTCATTCTGATGGTGGCTATGAACTGGCCCGCCAAGCGGGCGCTGCCTCTGGCCTGGATTTTGGCCTGCATCATCGCCTTTGCCATCTGGAAGATGGATATCAACCTGATCGCCGGCTACACCATTACCGGCTTCCTCAGCGCATTTGAAACCCTGTGCATCATCTTTGGCGCTATCCTGATTATGAACACTCTTAAGCGCTCCGGCGCTATGTCCGCCATTAACCGGATGTTCAACGGCATTACCCATGACGCCCGTATTCAGGCCATTATTATCGGCTTTGCGTTCGGCGCGTTCATCGAGGGCGCCGCCGGCTTCGGCACGCCTGCCGCACTGGCCGCTCCTCTGCTCATCAGCGTGGGCTTCCCCCCGCTGGCCGCCGCCGTTG
>CAYPZF010000203.1:0-1985 GCA_964415275.1 uncultured Oscillospiraceae bacterium
CGGCCGCGCAAACAGGCGTGACGGGCGGCTTGAAGCTGTCAGAAAAGAGAAAAAGGACGCCCCGGCAATCTGGAAGGTTGCCGGGGCGTCTTTTTTGCGCGGATTTGGGCGGGTTAGGTGCCCCGTTATATGCAACGGCGCGGGAAATCACGGCATAGGGCGAAGGGAGTTGTTGGACAAATGTTCAAGCAGTACGCATGGGAAATCTATCAAATCGCCAGGGAAAATCACGTGGATCGCTTTATCGCCGCGGATATGTTTCTGGCCAACGTCAGGAACGCGGGGGAGGAGGGGCTGCCCTGCTACCCCGGCGCCGGGGACCTGCCCTACGCCGCCCTGAGGGAGCGGTGGGAGGCGCTGACCGAGGACGGGCGGCAGGCGGCCCGCAAGGCCTACACAGACGCCGTGCGCACCCGGGGCGCGCGCCTTTCCGAGGCGTGGCGGGCCGGGGACCGGGAGGCCTTTGCCCAGGCGGTGATGGAGGCATGATTGCCTCCATCCCCCTGGGGGACATCGCGCGGCTCCAGATTTACATCAACCGGGGGGAGAAAACCCTGGCGGAAATCAAACGGGAGACCGGCGCGGATTATCTGCTCAACGGGGGGCTCTACCACGGCAGCAGGGCCGTGTGCCACCTGCGGGCGGACGGACAAACCCGGGCGGCTGACCCGTACACCTGCTGGGGGTACCTGTGGGACCGGGGCCCGGACATCACCATGGACATCATTCCGGACGAGAAGAAGGCCAATTACATCTCCTGCGTGGAGCTGCTCCGGGAGGGGCGCCCCAAGCGGACACTCACCTACAACGCCGACGTGGGCGGGGCACGCCAGAGGTCTGCCATCGGGCTGAAGGACGGCGCCCTGTGCCTGTGGTGCAGCCACGCGGGGGAGACCCCCGAGGCACTGCGGGACAGGCTGCACCGCATGGGCTGGGAATCCGCGGTTATGCTGGACGGGGGTGGGTCCTCCCAGTGTGACTTTGCCGGGCGGACACTCACCACCGCCAGGAAAGTACATAATCTGATATTGGCCTATCTTAGGAAGGAGGAGAAGCCGATGGGAACGAAAACAGTCTGCCTGGATCCGGGGCACGATGCCTCCAACAGGGCAAACGCGTCGCCGGACGGCAGTTATTATGAGCATGCATTTGCGCTGGACATGGGGCTGCGCATGGAGGCCGTCCTGGCGCGCCATGGGGTAGCGGTGACCATGACCCGCACAGGGGGCGAGGCGGTGAGCCAGGAGAGGCGGGTCCAAATCGCCAACGCCGTCGATGAGCTGGACCTGTTTGTCTCGCTCCACTCCAACGCGGCGGGGAACGACGGCTGGTCCCCGGCCAGGGGCTGGTGCATCTACACCTCCAGCGCGGGGGCGACGGCCGGACGCAACCGGGCGGCCGATGCCATCATCGCCCGTGTGAGCGAGGCGGGGATCTTGACCAGGGGGAGCGTTTTGAATCACAGCATGTTCTACGTGCTGAGAAACACCGTGGCGCCGGCGGTGCTCATTGAGCACGGGTTCCACACGAACCAGGAGGACACAGCCCTGCTGCTGACCGATGCCTACCGGGATAAGCTGGCGGAGGCGCAGTGCAAGGGCATTTTGGATTACCTGGGCATTGCCTGGGAAGAGGCGATCCCCCAGGAGGCCGGGAGCGCGGCCCCGTCCGACTGGGCCTGTGAAAGCTGGGAAAAGGCAACAAAAACGGGTGTGTTTGACGGCACCGACCCCCAGGGCGCCATGACGCGGGAAATGACCGCCGTGGTGTTGGACCGGCTCAAATTAATTTAGGAGGGATCTGTCATGACCGGAAACAAAATCAGCGCGGGCACCATCGCCCGCACCATCATTCTGATGCTGGCACTGGTCAATCAGTGTTTGAATATAGCGGGTGTTCAGATGATCCCCATCTCTGATGAGGACATCAATCTTCTGGCCTCCACGCTTTGGACGGTGGCCGCGTCTCTGGCGGCCTGGTGGAAA
>CAYPZF010000204.1:0-1961 GCA_964415275.1 uncultured Oscillospiraceae bacterium
ACCACCGATACCGCCCTTCCCTTTCCTGTCAAGGGCGCGGTAAAGTTTCACGATCAGGCCCAGTTTCACCCCCTCGCCTTTTTACGGGCCGTCTCCCAGCCCCTTGACATTTACGAGCATACCCGGGTCACCAAAGTGGAGGAGGAGACCCTTTTTACCGGCCGGGGCACCGTAACGGCCAAGCACATTGTCTTTGCCACCCACTTCCCATTCCTCAACTTCCCGGGCTACTATTTTCTCCGCATGCACCAGGCCCGCAGCTATGTGGTAGCCCTGGAGCACGCCGCTCAGCTGGACGACATGTACCTTGGTGTTGACGACGACGGCCTGTCCCTGCGAACCAGCGGCCCCTATCTCCTTCTGGGCGGCGGCGGCCACCGCACCGGCGAGCATTCCACCGGGGGAAGCTATCAACTCCTGCGCGACAAGGCGGCAAAGTACTGGCCCGGCAGCCGCGAGGCCGCCCACTGGTCCGCGCAGGACTGCATGACCCTGGACGGCATCCCTTATATCGGCCGATTCTCCGGCAGCCGGCCGAACTGGTACGTGGCCACCGGCTTCGGCAAGTGGGGCATGACCAGCTCCATGGTCTCCGCCACACTGCTAACCGCTCTCATCACCGGGGCGGAGGCTCAGGAGGCCGCCGTCTTCTCCCCCCAGCGCTTCGCCTCCCCCGCGTCGGCGAAAACGCTGCTTCAAAACAGCCTGCAAGCGGTCAAGGGCCTCAGCCGGGAGCTCATCTCCCTGCCGCCGGACTATGCGGAGTCCCTCGGCTGCGGCCGGGGCGGTGTGGTAGACTATAAGGGCAGAAAGCTGGGCGTTTACAAGGACGAATCGGGGCAGCTGTTTGCCATCGACCCCCGCTGTCCCCACCTCGGCTGCCAACTGGAGTGGAACCCGGACGAGCGGAGCTGGGACTGCCCCTGCCACGGCTCCCGGTTCGATTACCGCGGTAACCTGCTCGACGGCCCCGCCCAGGAAGACCTGACCCGGAGCACCTGACCCCACGCGCCCTTGTGTTCAGCCGCCTCTCCCCTTGGCGGGCGCGAACGGCGCCTGGCCTTCCGGGCATCTCCTCAGATATGGTATCCTTTCCCCTCTGTTTGTGGTAACCTCATCTCAGGAAGGATGAGAGAGAAATACTGGTATGAAGAAGGGTGATAAAGTGACAAACAACGAGACTGTCCCCAACAGACTGATCCACGAAAAGTCCCCCTATCTGCTGCAGCACGCCTATAACCCCGTAGACTGGTTCCCCTGGTCCGACGAGGCGTTTGAGAAAGCAAAGGCGGAGGACAAGCCGATCTTTCTCTCCATCGGCTACTCCACCTGCCATTGGTGCCATGTCATGGCCCACGAGTCCTTTGAGGACGCCGAGGCGGCCGCCCTGCTCAATCGGTCCTTTGTCTCCATCAAGGTGGACCGGGAGGAGCGCCCCGATGTCGACGCGGTCTACATGGCCGCCTGCCAGGCCCTGACCGGCGGCGGGGGTTGGCCCATGACCATCCTCATGACCCCGGAGCAAAAGCCCTTTTTCGCGGGCACCTATCTGCCCACCCGCAGCCGCGGCCGCGCGACCGGCCTGGTGGAGCTGCTCACGGAGGCGGACCGGCGCTGGCGCAGCGACCGCCAGGACCTGCTCTCCGCCGGAGAGCACCTCACCGACTTCTTGCGGGACCAGGCCGTCCACAGCACCGACGGCGGCCTGCCCATGGACGTCCTGTTTCAGCTGGCCTCCCAATACTTCCAGCGGAGCTTCGACGCCACCTGGGGCGGCTTTGGACCCGCGCCCAAATTCCCCATCGGCCATAACCTGCTGTACCTGCTGCGCCACGCTCTTCTGGCGGACGCCCCCGCCGGGCGGCGCATGGCGGAGCACACACTGACCCAAATGTACCGGGGCGGGCTGTTCGACCACGTCGGCGGCGGCTTCTCCCGCTACTCCACCGACCAAAAATGGC
>CAYPZF010000205.1:0-1946 GCA_964415275.1 uncultured Oscillospiraceae bacterium
GACCTGACCGCCGACGGCTCGTTTGCCTTGGGCGCGGCTGTCTCCGCCGCTCTGACGCTGTCCGGCCACCCCGTTCTGGCCCTGGCCGCCGCCCTGGCGGCGGGCGGTCTGGCTGGACTGGTCACCGGCCTGCTTCAGATTAAGGCCGGCATCGCGCCCATTCTGTCCGGCATCCTCACCATGTCCGGCCTGTACACCGTCAACCTGGCCATCCAGGGCGGCGCGCCCAACCTCTCCCTTTTGGGGCACACCACCCTGTTCACTCTTTTCCCCGACCTGGACAAGGCCGCGGCGAGGAGTCTGCTCCCGCCCCTCTGCTGCGGGGTGGTTTTGCTGGCTCTGACCTGGTTTTTCCGTACCCGCGCGGGCCTGTACATTCGGGCCGCCGGCAGCAACGAGTCGATGAGCCGCGCCGTCTCTGTTGATGTGGACCGGGCCAAGCTGACAGCCCTGGCCCTCTCCAACGGCTGTGTGGCGCTTTCCGGCGCCCTCCTGGCGCAGTATCAGGGGTACTGCGATGTGAACGCCGGCGCGGGCACCATGGTGATCGGCCTGGCCGCCGTTGTCCTGGGGGAGGCGGCCCTTCGCGGGAGCGGTGTGCCGGCCGGCCTGCTGGCCACAGCGGCGGGCTCCCTCCTCTATCAGCTGCTCCTGGCGGCGGCGGTGCGCTACAACGTCTTCCCCGCCTACGCCTTTAAGCTGGTGTCCGCGGCGCTTGTGGGCCTGGCCCTCTCCCTGCCCGCCCTCCGGCGGCGGCTTACCTTGAGAAGGGAGCGGATGTGACATGCTGGACCTGAGGCACATCTCCAAGACCTTTTCTCCCGGCACGCCGAGCGCCCAGCGGGTGCTGGAGGACATCAGCCTCTATCTGGACGAGGGGGAATTTGTCACCCTGCTGGGGTCCAACGGCACGGGAAAGTCCACCCTTCTGGACCTCATCGCGGGGGCGCAGACGCCGGACACCGGCACTGTCCTTTTAGACGGAGAGGACATTACCAGAGAGAAGGAGCACCGGCGGGCCCGCCAAATCGGCAGGCTGTTCCAAGACCCCCTGCGGGGCACCGCCGCCGATCTCACCATTGAGGAAAATCTGGCCCTGGCCCTCCACCGGGGCAAAGGGCTCTTTTCCCCGGCGCTGGGCCGGGGGGAGGCCGCCCGGCTGCGGGATCTGGTGGCCCGCCTGGAAATGGGTCTGGAGGACCGTATGTCCACCCGCATGGGGCTGCTCTCCGGCGGCCAGCGGCAGGCCGTCACCCTGCTGATGGCCACCCTGCCCGCCCCCAAGCTCCTGCTGATGGACGAACACACCGCCGCGCTGGACCCGGCGGCAGCGGAGCATATCCTGCGCCTCACCGCGGAGCTTGTGCGCCGCCACCGCATCACCGCGCTGATGATTACCCACAACATCTCCTCCGCCCTGGCGGTGGGGACCCGCACCCTCATGCTGGACAAGGGGCGCCTTGTCCTTGACCTGTCGGGGGAGGCACGCCGGAACACCAGCCCCCGGGAACTGGCCTCCCTCTATCGGCTCTGACCCAAACAACAAAGCGGCCCGTGGACTTGTAGTCCACGGGCCGCTTTTCACGCCAGGCGGGCGACGGAGGGGACAGGGCCCCTCACGCCGCGTCCCCGGCACCCTGAGAGATGACGCCGCCCAGGTCGGCCCCCAGGTCACAGGTATAGTGCCACACCACCGCGTCTCCGGCCTCCAGGATGGACTGGCTGCTGCTGTAGCCCGGGGAGACGCCGTTGACCGTATAAAGCCAGCCCGACTGTCCTCCGCATTCAAACTCGTAGAGGTTGCCAATCCCCTCGATATAAGCGGCCCCGGTCAGGGGGGTCTCCGTAAACTCAAAATGGATGTTCAGGCGCTGCATCTCCCGCCGTGTCACGTCAAAAACGCTCTCCCCCGGAGAGAAGGACACCTCCGTCTCCGCCAAAAGCGC
>CAYPZF010000206.1:0-1941 GCA_964415275.1 uncultured Oscillospiraceae bacterium
AAACACGGATTGCCGTTTTGCACAAGGAGGCCGGAAAAATATAAAACACTGCGGAGCTGACGGCTCCGCAGTGTCTATACAACGAGTATAAAGGAGAGAGATAATTACAGATTGGAGACGATACCCGCGGTGTCTGTGGCGATGACCAGCTCCTCGTTGGTGGGGACGCAGAGGATGGTGCGGGGGGAGTCGTCGGTGGAGATCACAGCCTCCCTGCCGCGGACGTTGTTCTTCTCGGGGTCCAGCTTAAAGCCCATGCAATCCAGGCCATCCATGATGTGGGCACGCATGGTGGTGGAGTTCTCGCCCACGCCGGCGGTGAAGATCACCGCGTCCACCCCGCCCATGGCGGCGGCGGCGGAGCCGATGCGCTTGGTCACTTTATAGGCAAACAGGTCGATGGCCAGCTGGGCACGGTCGTTGCCGCCGGCGGCGGCCACCTCCAGGTCGCGGAAGTCGGAGGAGACGCCGGAGATGCCCAAAACGCCGGAGCCCTTGTTGAGCAGCTCAACCACCTGCTCGATGGACAGGCCGCGGGTGTGCATCAGATACTCAATGATAGAGGGGTCTATGGCGCCGGAGCGGGTGCCCATCGGCAGGCCGTCCAGGGGGGTGAAGCCCATCGAGGTGTCGATGCTCTTGCCGAACTTGACGGCGCAGACCGAGGAGCCGTTGCCCAGGTGGCAGGAGATGAGTCGCAGGGTCTCGATGGGACGGCCCAGCATCTCGGCCGCCCGGCGGGAGACGTAGGAGTGGGAGGTGCCATGGAAGCCGTAGCGGCGGATTTTATTGATGGAGTAGCAGTCGTAGGGCAGGGCATACAGATAGGCTTTGGGGGGAATGCTCTGATGGAAGGCGGTATCGAAAACGGCCACCATAGGCACACCGGGCATAACGGCCTGGCAGGCGCGGATGCCGGTGATGTTGGCGGGGTTGTGGAGAGGGGCCAGGGGGATGCAGTCCTCAATGGCATTCATAACAGCCTCGTCAATGAGCACGGAGTGGGCGAACTCCTCTCCGCCATGGACCACCCGGTGGCCCACCGCGTTGATCTCATCCACGCTTGCGATGACGCCGTGCTCCTTGGAGGTCAGAAGCTCCAGAACCTTCTGAATGGCGTCGGAATGGGTGGGCAGGGGCAGGTCGGCCTCGTAGGCGTCTTTGCCGATGGGGGTGTGCTTGATGCGCCCGTCAATGCCGATCCGCTCACACAGGCCCTTGGCCAGCGCGTTCTGGGAGACGGAGTCCAGTAGCTGATACTTCAGCGAGGAACTGCCGGCGTTAATCACAAGAATCTTCATATGTAGACCATTCCTTTCACTATTACAAACATTTCGTTTCTTTTTTTCAGTGTCATAAGACAGCATGCCTTGATTCTTGTCAGACAAGACAGTACAATACAAATATATTCTAGACCTTTTTAGGGGAAAAGACAACCACTTTTCAAATATTGTAAAAAAGGATACAAGGGGAGGGCTGTGCCGTGCATATTGTGGGGATTGTGGCGGAGTATAACCCGTTTCACAGCGGACATGCCCATCACATCGCCGCCACCCGGGCGGCGGTGGGGGAGGACAGCGCCATACTCTGCGTGATGAGCGGAAACTGGGTGCAGCGGGGGGAGGCCGCCATCGCGGACAAGTGGACCCGGGCGGGGCAAGCCCTTCGGGGGGGCGCTGATCTGGTGGTCGAGCTACCCACGCTGTGGGCGGCCTCTTCTGCCGAGGCCTTTGCCCGGGGCGCGGTGGATCTGCTGGCCGCCGCGGGTGCCCGGACCCTCTCCTTTGGCAGCGAGGCGGGGCGGGTCGGGGAACTGGCCGCCCTGGCGGAGTGCCTGGACGGGGCGGCCTACCGCCAGGCTCTGCGGCAGGCGCTGGACCAGGGGCGGTCCTTCGCCGCCGCCCGGCAGCAGGCCGCGGCCGCCTGCGTGGGGTCCGGGGC
>CAYPZF010000207.1:0-1928 GCA_964415275.1 uncultured Oscillospiraceae bacterium
CCGGACCCCCGCGGGGGTCCGGGCCTCTCTTTTTCGATGTCCGGGCCCTCAACCGTCGGTGAGCAGAAGTAAATCCTCCGGACGCAGACGGACCGGGAGGACGGCGGGCGCGCCCAGCGCCCGCCAGGCCTCCTTGGGCAATTCCATGCGCAGACGGGAAAAGCCCGCCCCGCCGCCCGGGGTGGCCAGCATGACCACGGTGGAGAACACGTCGTCCACCACCCGCTCCACGGTGCAGGAGAAGGTGTTTTCCGCCCCGTCCCCGGCGGGGGCGACATAGTGGGCTCGGATGCCCACATGGGTGATGCCGCCGGGGACGGGCCGGGCGGCTGTCAGCACCACGCCCCAGTCCAGCGCCTCCACCCGGCGGTCCCCCGCCGGGCGCGCCCGGGAGACATTCTTGCAGCCGGAGAGCAGACAGGAGGAGAGCGTCCCGGGGCTGTCAAAGAGGGCGCGGACGGGCAGCTTGCGCTCGGAGCGCCCGGCGTTTAACACACAGACGCTGTCACACAGGCGGTACACCTCGTCCCGGCTGTGGGAGACGAAGAGGGCGGTGCCGCCAAAGGAGGCCAGTGTGTCCATAAGCTCCAGCTCCACCTGCCACTTGAGGTAGCTGTCCAGGGCGGAAAGGGGTTCGTCCAGCAGCAGCAGCGCGGGCTCGTTGGCCAGAATACGGGCCAGGGCCACCCGCTGCTGCTGCCCGCCGGAGAGCTGACAGGGGTATTTGTCCTCCAGCCCGTTCAGGCTTAGGGCGGAGACCTTCTCCGCCACCAGGGACTTCCGGCGTGCCCGGTCCCGGATGCCGGCGGCGATGTTCTGGGCCACGGTCATGTTGGGGAAGAGGGCGTAATGCTGAAAGAGATACCCCACTCGCCGCCTCTGGGGCGGCAGGTTGATGTGCTTGGCGCTGTCGTAGAGGACCCGGCCGTCCAGGGCAATGTGGCCCTCGTCGGGGGTCACGATGCCCGCGATGCTTTTGAGGGTCATGCTCTTTCCGCAGCCGGAGGAGCCCAGAAGGGCCATAATCTCGCCCTCCGCCTGAAAGGAGACCGCCAGATGGAAGCGGCCCAGGGTCTTTTGGATGTCTACCACAAGGGCCATGGCCTATACCCCCCGGCCGGCGCGGCGGGGCGCCCCACCGCACCTCCCCTGTGCCTCTCCAGCAGGTTGATGGTCACCAGTACCCCGAAGGAGATGAGAAGGTTGACCGCCACCCAGCGGTAAGCCAGGGCGTCGTTGCCCTCCCGCCAGAGCTGGTACACGGTGGTGGAGATGGTGGCGGTCCGGCCCGGGGTGTAGCCGGACACCATGGAGGTGGCGCCGTACTCGCCCAAGCCGCGGGCAAAGGCCAGCACAGCGCCGGCCAGAATCCCCTGCTTGCAGCCGGGCATCAGCACCCGCCAGAACACCCAGGTGTTGGACCGGCCCAGGGTGCGCCCCGCGTGGAGCAGGGTCTCGTCAAAGGCCTCAAAGGCGCCGCGCACCGTGCGGTACATCAGGGGAAAGGTGACGATGACCACGGCAAACACAGCGGCGTACCAGGTCATGGTGATTCTGGCGCCCAGATGGGCGGCGACCCAGGCGCCGACGGGCGCTTTGGGGCCCAACAGCTTCAGCAGGAAAAAACCCACCACCGTGGGGGGAAGGACCAGAGGCATGGTGAACACACAGTCTAACACTCCCTTGAGCAGCGGGGGCAGCCTGGCGATGTAATAGGCCGCCAGGATACCCAGGAAAAAGGTGAATGCCGTGGCAATCAGGGCAATGCGCAGGGAGTTGAAAAGTGGAAACCAATCCATAGGCGTACCTCCGGACAGAAATGGGAGCACGGCGGTGGGGCGCCGTGCTCCGTCCTAACTGTAATTATGAGACGGGGATGGAGAAGCCGACCTCCTGGAAGACGGCGGCGCAGGCGTCGCCCTGGAGCT
>CAYPZF010000208.1:0-1832 GCA_964415275.1 uncultured Oscillospiraceae bacterium
GGCGAAGCTGTTCAACCGGCATGGCGTGCACCACCTTTCTACACCGCGTTTGCACCATAATACCAGAAAAAGGACCCTGAGGCAAACAAAAAGTCCGGAGAATTTCTCCGAACTTCCACATAAAAACATATTGACATGGCTAAATTTACATGGTATACTTAATCGCTTATGTGTATCCAAACGAAAAAAGAAAATAACAACCCAGCTTAGAACAGTATACCAATTTCCCGCAAAAAACGCAAGAGGGGAGAGAGATAAAGTAACAACGCGCCCTAGTGTGCGTAACGACAGAACTCTCCCCGCTTTTGTGCGATTCGATAAAAAACCTTGAGAAAGGACTGGTCAGTTTAATGGTAAAGGACGTCTATTGCGGAAAAACCCTCCGAAAAAGCTACGCCCGTCACGAGGAAATCCTGGATATGCCCAACCTGCTGGAGGTCCAGAAGAACTCCTACAGCTGGTTTTTAGAGAAAGGCCTCCAGGAGGTGTTCCGGGATGTGGCCGCCATCACCGACTACGCCGGCAACCTGGAACTCAACTTTATTGATTTCACCATGGACGAGCGTCCCAAGTACTCAGTGGAGGAGTGCAGAGCCAGAGACGCCACCTACGCCGCGCCCATCAAGGTGCGGGTCCGTCTGCGCAACAGGGAGACCGAGGAGATCAAGGAGCAGGAGATCTTCATGGGCGATTTTCCGCTGATGACCAAGGCGGGCACGTTTGTCATCAACGGCGCCGAGCGGGTCATTGTCTCCCAGATTGTCCGCTCTCCCGGCATCTACTACGCGCAGAACGCCGACAAGGCCGACAATATCACCTTCTCCGCCACCGTCATCCCCTACCGGGGCGCCTGGTTGGAGTATGAGACCGACCTGTCCGATGTCTTTTACGTACGCATTGACAAGAACCGAAAGCTGCCCATCACCAGCTTTATCCGCGCGGTGGGGCCCCGGACCGATCTGGAGATATTGGAGCTCTTCGGAGAGGAACACCTTCTGCTGGCCACCCTGGAGAAGGATGTGTGCAAGACCCGGGAAGAGGCCCTGCTGGAGGTTTACCGCAAGCTCCGCCCCGGCGAGCCCCCCACGGTGGACTCCTCCGAGAGCCTGTTAAACACGCTGTTCTTCGACCCCCGGCGGTACGACCTGTCCATGGTGGGCCGCTACAAATTCAACGGGAAGCTGGCGCTTTGGCCCCGCCTGTCCGGGCAGACCCTGGCCGCCCCCGTCGCCGACCCCATGACCGGTGAGGTGCTGGCCGACGCGGGCGAGGTCCTGACCCGGGAGAAGGCAAAGCTCCTGTGTACCAAGGGCATCAATGAGGCCCTGATTTCCGCCCATGACGGGGCCACTGTCAAGGTGTTCTCCAACGGCATGGTGGACATGAGGGACTTCGTGGACTTCGACCCCGAGGCCGAGTGCGGCGTAGAGGAGAAGGTGCGCTTTTCCGTCCTGCGCGAACTGATGGAGCGGTATGAGGGGGAAGCGTTCAAAGAGGCTGTCCGGGAGCGTCTGGACGACCTGACGCCGCGGCACATCACCCCGGACGATATCATGGCCTCCATCAACTATCTGTTCTGCCTCATCCACGGCGTGGGCATGGTGGACGACATCGATCACCTGGGCAACCGCCGCCTGCGCAGCGTGGGCGAGCTGCTGCAAAATCAGTTCCGCATCGGCTTTTCCCGCATGGAGCGGGTGATCCGGGAGCGTATGACCATCCAGGACCTGGACATTGTCACCCCGCAGAGCCTGATCAACATCCGCCCCGTCACCGCCTCCATCAAGGAGTTTTTCGGGTCCACCCCTCTGTCCCAGTTCATGGACCAGACC
>CAYPZF010000209.1:0-1819 GCA_964415275.1 uncultured Oscillospiraceae bacterium
TGCGCCCCATCAACAACATCGTGGACATCACCAACTACGTGATGCTGGAGTACGGCCAGCCCATGCACGCCTTTGATTACCGGTATGTCAGGGGCGGGAAAATCATTGTGCGCCGCGCGGAGGACGGGGAGGAGCTCACCACCCTGGACGGCAATGTGCGCAAGCTGAACTCCAGCATGCTGGTCATCGCCGACGAGACCAGGGCCGTAGGCTTGGCGGGCATCATGGGCGGTGAGAACAGCGAGATTGTGGGCGACACCGTGGATGTGGTCTTTGAATCGGCCGCCTTTGACGGAACCTGCATCCGCCAGAGCGCCCTGGCCCTTGGGATGCGCACCGAGGCCTCCGCAAAGTTTGAAAAGGGGCTGGACCCCTTGAACACGCTGCCCGCCGTCGACCGCGCCTGTGAGCTGGTGGAGCTGCTGGGCGCGGGCGAAGTGGTGGACGGGGTCATTGATATCATCAACCACGTCCCCCAGCCCACAAGGCTGAAGCTGTGTCCGGACAAAATCAACGCGCTGCTGGGCACCGACGTGTCCCCGGAGGAGATGAGGGCCATCCTGCGCAAGCTGGGCTTTGCGGTGGAGGGCGACGATGTAACCGTCCCCTCGTGGCGGGGCGACGTGGCGCACTACTCCGATCTGGCCGAGGAGGTGGCCCGTTTCCACGGATACAACAACATCCCCATCAACCTGATGCGGGGTGAGACCACGCCGGGCGGCTATCCCCCCGAGGAGGCCCTGGAGCGGAAGCTGGGCGCCCTCTGCCGCAGCCTGGGACACAGTGAAATCATCACCTACTCCTTTATCTCCCCCGCCTACTATGACAAAATCAGATGGGTGCCCCAAGACCCCCGCCGGGACAGTCTGAGGATTATGAACCCCCTGGGGGAGGACACCTCCATTATGCGCACCACCATCCTGCCCTCTATGTTGGAAACCCTCGCCCGCAACCACAATTACCGCAACAAATCCGTCCGTCTGTACGAGCTGGGCCGCACCTACTTCCGCCGCCCCGACGGCATGGCGGACGAGCCCAAGGTGCTCTCCCTGGGCGCTTACGGCGGGGAGATGGATTTCTTTCTTCTGAAGGGTGCTGTGGACGCGCTGCTCTCCTCCCTCCGGGCAAGCCGGGTCACCTACCAGGCGGTGAGTGACAATCCCTCCTACCACCCCGGTCGCTGCGCTCAGGTTCTGGCGGCAGGTGCGCCGGTAGGGGTGTTGGGCCAGATCCACCCGCTGGTGGCTCGGAATTACGGCATGGACGACGCCATCTACTGTGCCGAGCTCTCCTTTGACGCGCTCTTCGGCGCCCAGGGGCCGGAGGCCCAGTATGTCCCCCTGCCCCGCTTCCCCAGCGTCACCCGGGACATCGCCCTGGTGTGCGACGACGCCATCCCGGTGGCGGCGCTGGAGGACTGCATCTCCAGGGGGGCCAAGGGGCTGCTGCGGAAGGTGTCCCTCTTCGACGTGTATACCGGCGCGCCCATTCCCGCCGGAAAAAAGAGCGTGGCCTTCTCCCTGGTGCTGCGGGCGGACGACCGCACCCTGACCGACACCGAGGCCGACGCCGATGTGCAGAGTATTTTGGCCCTTCTGAAGGAGGAACTGGGTGCCGTCCTGCGCTGACTTTTCTTCTCCTTTGGAAAATTTTACTTCTTTTCTCTTTACACCCTCGGGATTTTAGGCTAAAATGGAATATAAAGCATGGCATGGTATAGGAGGTGCACGACGATGCAACTGGATTACACGCGGAAATTTAAACTGAATGAGGACCGGGGCGATGAGATTAAGACCATTCTTACCGCCGTATACAGCGC
>CAYPZF010000210.1:0-1807 GCA_964415275.1 uncultured Oscillospiraceae bacterium
GTACGGCAAAAAGCAGCATGTCCAAAATGTGGTCGGGTATCACGCCAAACGCGGGCGCGCGCCGCCAGCAGTAGTGCACCGCCAGGGAAAAGCCGCAGGCGATGATAATCCCGTACCAATAAACCGGGTGGCCAAAGACAGTAAAGGCCACCCGGTCCATCTGAAAGGAGAGACCAAGTCCGGGAAAGGTCACTATGCTCATGCGTGTTCCCCCTTGGGGCGCACCACCGAGAGGGCGGTGCCCGCCTGGGTCACCCAGTTGCGGATACAGTCCTCCACGTCGCTTTTCCTGACCTCGTCAAACACCTCGGGAAAGGCGAGATACTCAAAATGCGCGAAGTGGCCCTGGGCCTGCTCGATGCATAGGGTCTCAAAAGAGTTGAGGGCCCGCACCCGGTTCCCGTAGGCCGCCTTTTTCAGCCGGGCCCAGCGGTCTTCCTCCAGTCCCTCCCGGCCCAGGCGGGCCGCCTCGGCCAGCACCGCGTCCCGCACCGCCTCGGGCTCGCGGCTCTCGCCGCCGGCCGTGAGAAAAGCGCAGCCGGGATAGTCCTCATATCCGTATCCAAAGCTGCTGTTGATGAGACCCGCCGCGTAGAGCTTCGCGTAAAGGGGGCTGGAGGAGCCCAAAAGGGCCTCCCATGCCAGCTCGCCCACAAAGCGCTGACGCAGCCGGGCCGGGCCGTCGCCGGGCGCGGGGGCCTTGCAGCCCATCTGGAAGAGAGGGGTAGACACCTCCATGGTGGTGGTGACAGCGGGCTGGGCCGCCGTCAGCTCCTCCGCCGGGCCGTAGTCCCGCTCTACCTGTCCGGTGCCCCCGGCGGGCAGGATTTCCCGCGCGAGCTCAGAGATCCGGGCGGCGTCTACGTTGCCCGCCACACACAGAACCATGTTCTCCGGCGTGTAGAACGCCCGGTGACAGGCATAGAGGGTGTCCGCCGTAATCTCCGCGATGGACGAGACGGAGCCCGCCACCGACACCCGGACCGGGTGGGTGCGGTACAGCGCGGACATCAGATTCATAAACACCGTCCAGTTGGGGTCGTCTTCAATCATGCGGATTTCCTGCCCGATGATGCCCTGCTCCTTATCCACGCTCTCCGGTGTAAAGTAGGGCACCGAGACGAAGGAGAGCAGAGTCTTTAAATTCTGCTCAAACCCCTCGGTGCACTCAAAGTAGTAGCCGGTGAGGGCGTTGCTGGTGAAGGCGTTGGGGGACGCGCCGTTGGCCGCCAGATCCTGGAGGGCGTTGCCGTCCTCGGTGTCGAACATCTTATGCTCCAGGAAGTGGGCCACACCGGCCGGGGTATCCCGCCAGACACCGTTCTCCTGAAAGCGCATATCCATGCCGCCGTAATCGGTGGCGAAAAAGGCAAAGAACTTCTGATAGTCGGGCTTGGGAAACACGTAGATGGACAGGCCATTGTCCAGAACGGCGTGGGCCATGTGCTCCCCCAGCCTTGGGTAGGTGCTCCAATCCATGCTCACGCCCCCTTTCCGCGCAGGAAGTATACGGTGTCCAGGGCAATGCCCCGGGCCGCACGGGCCACCTGCTCTTTGGTCACCGGCTCCACGCGCCGGGCCAGCGCCTCCGGCCCCTCGGTGAGGCCGGCGGCCGCCTGGCCCAGCCAGTAGTCCTCCAGCCGCCCGTGCGCGTCCAGGGTGCTGTGCAGGCTGCTGATGAGGGAACGCCGGGCGGCCTCCATCTCGCTCTCCTCTATCCGGCCGGCGCGGCAGGCCTCCAGCTGCGCCAATATCTCGTCCCTGGTCTGTGCGAACTTGTCGAACTCGATGCCGGAGGAGACCAGCA
>CAYPZF010000211.1:0-1795 GCA_964415275.1 uncultured Oscillospiraceae bacterium
AGACCAACCCTCTGGCCGAGCTTACACATAAGCGCCGCATGTCGGCTCTGGGCCCCGGCGGTCTGAGCCGGGACCGGGCCTCCTTCGACGTCCGCGACGTCCACTACAGCCACTATGGCCGCATGTGCCCCATCGAGACGCCGGAAGGCCCGAACATCGGCCTCATCTCCTACCTGGCCTCCTACGCCCGCATCAACCGGTACGGCTTTATTGAGGCCCCCTACCGCAAGGTGGATAAGGCCACCGGCCGGGTCACCGATGAAATTGAATATATGACCGCCGATATCGAGGATGAGTACGTTGTGGCCCAGGCCACCGAGCCCACCGACGAGAACGGGCACCTGGTCCACGACCGCATCACCTGCCGCCACCGCAATGAGGTCATTGAGGTGGACCGGGAGCAGGTGGATTATATCGACATCTCCCCCAAGATGATGGTGTCCATCGCCACCGCCATGATTCCCTTTCTGGAGAACGACGACGCGAACCGCGCCCTCATGGGCGCGAACATGCAGCGTCAGGCGGTGCCCCTGCTCACCACCGAGGCCCCCATCGTGGGCACCGGCATGGAGCATAAGGCCTGCATTGACTCCGTGGTCGCTGTCTTGGCCGAGGAGGCGGGCGAGGTGACCCGGGTCTCCGCCAACGCCATCTCGGTGCGCGGCGAGAGCGGAGAGGAGCGGGAGTACGCCCTGATCAAATTCCTCCGGTCCAACCACGGCACCTGCATCAACCAGCGCCCCATCGTCTCTGTGGGTCAGAAGGTAGGCCGGGGCGAGGTCATCGCCGACGGCCCCTCCACCGACAATGGAGAGATCTCCCTGGGCAAGAACATTCTCATGGGCTTTATGACCTGGGAGGGATACAACTACGAGGACGCCATCCTGCTCAACGAGCGCATGGTGCGGGACGACACCTTCACCTCCATCCACATCGAGGAGTACGAGACCGAGGCCCGGGATACCAAGCTGGGCCCCGAGGAGATCACCCGGGACATCCCCAACGTGGGTGAGGACGCCCTGAAGGACCTGGACGAGCGCGGCATCATCCGTGTGGGCGCCGAGGTCCGCTCCGGCGACATTTTGGTGGGCAAGGTCACCCCAAAGGGCGAGACCGACCTGACCGCCGAGGAGCGTCTGCTGCGGGCCATCTTTGGCGAGAAGGCCCGTGAGGTCCGCGACACCTCTCTAAAGGTGCCCCACGGCGAGAGCGGCATCATCGTGGACGTGAAGGTTTTTACCCGGGAGGCGGGCGACGAGCTCTCTCCCGGCGTCAACATGGTGGTGCGCGTCTATATTGCCCAAAAGCGCAAGATTTCGGTGGGAGACAAGATGTCCGGCCGCCACGGTAACAAGGGCGTGGTCTCCCGCATTCTGCCCCAGGAGGATATGCCCTTCCTGCCCGACGGCACCCCGCTGGACATTGTGCTCAACCCCCTGGGCGTGCCCTCCCGTATGAACATCGGACAGGTGCTGGAGGTCCACCTCGGCTACGCCGCCAAGGCGCTGGGCTGGAAGGTGGCCACCCCCATCTTCAACGGCGCCAACGAGATAGACATTGAGGATACCCTGGAGCTTGCCGGCCTCTCCAGAGACGGCAAGAACATCCTCTGCGACGGCCGCACCGGCCAGCAATTCGACAACCCTGTCACCGTGGGCTATGTCTACTTTCTCAAGCTCCACCACCTGGTGGACGATAAGATACACGCCCGCTCCACCGGCCCCTACTCCCTGGTCACCCAGCAGCCGCTGGGCGGCAAGGCCCAGTTCGGCGGCCAGCGCTTCGGCGAGATGGA
>CAYPZF010000212.1:0-1786 GCA_964415275.1 uncultured Oscillospiraceae bacterium
CCTTACGGCGGCCGCGGAGATCGAAGAGGATGTCCGGGAGCTGCTTCTGAATGACACGCTCAAGGAAAAGATTGTGAAGCGGGCCCGGGGCATTCTGGGCCGGGAAATCAAAAAGAAAAAGGGAGACACCCTGGGACAGGTGAAGCAGCGGTTTCTGAGCGGCATCACCGGTCAGGGGAGCTGCTGTCAGTTTGACACGGTGCACGCCCAGTGCAAGCGGGTATACGAGCTGATGGACAGCAACGGCCTCTCGCACCTGATGCTGGAGACCCTGCTGGCGGGGGCGGTGGCCCAGGGGCATGACGTGGTGGGCTGTCCGTCCCCCATGGCGCCCCAAAGACTGGAGCATCTCCTGATTCCGGATCTCTCGCTGGCCTTTGTGCGCTCCTGCCCGGGGGCGGAGTATCCCAGGCAGCCCTACCGCCGCATTCGGATGGACGCCATGGCGGACAAAGAGCTTACGCACCGCTGCAAGCCCAGGATACGCTTTTCCAAAAAGGTGTCCGGCGCGCTTACGGAAGAGGCGGTGGGGGCCTTGGCCAAGGCAAAGGCCATGCACGACGACCTGGAAGCCCTCTATAACCCCCATGTGGATTTCCAGCGGGTCAATCAGATGTCGGACGCCCTGGCGGAGTCTATTCTGGAGGGGCGGCCTTGGAGCGCCTGCTGAGCGCGTTCCCGCGCCTCCTGGGCGGAACATAAGGCGCACCAGGGGCGCAGGGGGCAGTTGCCGCAGTCCGGCTTGCGGGCCTTGCAGACTGCCCGGCCGTGGAGGACCAGCCGATGGCAGAAGTCATTGGACTCCTCGGGGGGCAGAATGGCCCGCAGCCGGGTCTCTACCTTGACGGGGTCCTTTGTGCCGTCGGTGAGGCCCAGGCGGCCCGCGATGCGGATGCAGTGGGTATCGGCCACCACAACACCCGGGGTGCGGTAGATGTCGCCCAGAATCAGGTTGGCGGTTTTGCGGCCCACCCCGGGCAGGCGGAGCAGGTCCTCCATCGTATCGGGGACCTTGCCGCCGTATTCCGAGACGAGCATTTGGGCCGCGGCCACAATATCCCGGGCCTTGGCCCGATAAAAGCCGGTGGAGTGGATGTAACGCTCCACCTCGGCCACGTCTGCCCCCGCCAAGGCGACTAGCGTGGGGAAGCGGGCGAACAGGGCGGGGGTCACCTTGTTGACCCGCTCGTCGGTGCACTGGGCGGCCAGGCGCACAGAGAAGAGCAGCTCGTAGTCCTTGGGATAGTCCAGAGAGCAAATGCCGTCCGGGTAAAGCGCCTTGAGGGCGTCAATAATAGCATTGACACGGGCGGAGTCGTTCATAAAGTCACCTCGTCACAGTCGTTGGTGCAATCGTACCACAAAAAAGGGGCAAAGGCGACGGTATTTTTCTGTTTCCCCGCTTGTATTACACGGCGGCTTTCGCTATAATGTTATCGTAAAAGCAGCTGGAACAGCTGTTTTGAAACGCATCCGGCCGTTTCCGCGGCCGGCGTTTGGATTTTTAGTCCATCGGTTGGGGGCGTTTTGATGGATGCCCCAGATTTTTATTTCAAATTACACGAGACAAAGGAGCGGCGGCATGGTTAAGGACATTATGGATTTTTTGAGTGCCCAGGACCCCCAGATAGGCGAGGCGGTTAGGGCGGAGTACGACCGTCAGCGCAGGAACATTGAACTGATCGCGTCAGAGAACTTCGTCAGTGAGGCGGTGCTGGCGGCAGCGGCCACCGTACTCACCAACAAATACGCCGAGGGCTATCCCGGCAAGCGCTACTACGGCGGC
>CAYPZF010000213.1:0-1760 GCA_964415275.1 uncultured Oscillospiraceae bacterium
TGGCGTTTGCATCTCGCCATAGAAATCCCTCCATTCCTGTTTTAGTGTATGTGGTTGCCTTGACATGTGCTCCTGCGAATGCTACAATAAGTTGTCTCAAACGAGACAGAAAGGGGTTGGGCCATGGCCGGTCAGCTGTCATATCCCGAGGCGCGCGCCGTGTTGGCGCAAACCGTACTCTTCCGCGGCCTGCCCTCCGCCATCGCGGAACAGGCGCTCTCCCACCCCGACTGCACCCGGCGCGCCTTTTCAAAGGGGGCGGTTATCTACACGCCCCAAGCCTTTGAGCGCAGCCTGGGGGTGCTCTGTTCCGGCGCCGTGGAGGTGACCAAGGGAGAGCTCATCATGAGCATACTAAGGCCCGGTGACCTCTTTGGCGCCGCCGCGCTTTTCAACGACGCGTCTGATTACGCCACCGTCCTCACCGCCCGTGAGGGCTGCTCCGTGCTCTTTTTCCCCCAGCGCCTGATGGCCGAGCTCATGTCTCAGTGCCCTGCGCTGACAGAGCGGTACATCCGCTATCTGTCCGGCAGAATCCGGTTCCTGAGCGACCGGGTGGAGGCCCTTGCCGCCAGCTCCGCCCAGCAAAAGCTGGGGCAGTATCTCCTGCGGCATCTGGAGGGCGGCCAGGTCAGTCCCGGCTGCTCCGCAACCGATCTGGCCAAGCGGATCGGCATCAGCCGGGCCTCCCTCTACCGGGCCTTTGACCTTCTGGAGCAGGCCGGCGCCATCCGCCGGGACGGCAAACACATTCACGTTCTGAACCCCTCGCTCCTCTGAATAAAAAGAAAGGACTGATTTCTATGCGCGTCAAACGACTGTCCGCACTCATCCTTTGTCTTGCTCTGGCGTTGAGCCTTGCCGCCTGCGGCCTCATCCCGGGGCCCTCCCCCTCGCCGGACACCCTCTCCTCAGATCCCCCGCCCTCCCCCGCCGGGGAGGACAGGCCCGTGGTGAACCTGACACTGCTCAAGGGCCCCACCGGGGTGGGCGCCGCCAAACTGCTGGCCGATGACGAGGCCGACGCAACCGCCATCGACTATGTACCCACCATCTGCACCGAGAACTCGGAAGTGGTGGCCCGCCTCTCCAATGAAGACGCCGACATCGCCGCCATCGCCACCAACGTGGCCGCCAACTATTTTCACAAGACCGACGAAGACATTCAGCTCCTCGCCATCAACACCCTGGGGGTCCTCTATATCCTGGAGCGCGGCGCCGAGAAAACAGTCCGCACAGTCTCCGACCTCTCAGGCCGCACCCTCTACGCCACCGGCCAGGGGGCCAACCCCGAGTATGTCCTCCAGTACCTGCTGCGGGCCAACGGCCTGGAGCCCGGTGAGGATGTGGAGGTCCTCTGGAGGACCGCGGACGAAATCTCCGCCCTGATGCTCACCGAGGAGGCCGACCTGTGTATGCTTCCCGTCCCCGCCGCCACCGCCCTCCAATTAAAATCCGCCGCATCCAGCTCCGCCGAGGGGCGTATCTCGCCCGTCATCGACCTGACAGAGGCGTGGAACGAGGTCACCAGCAGCGGCACGCTGGCCATGGGCTGTGTGGTGGCCCGGCGGGCCTTTGTGGAGGAGCATCCCGACCTGGTCGACGCCTTTTTGGAGGAGTACGCCGCCTCCATCGCGTTCGTGCGGGACAACCCGGAAGAGGCCGCCCCCCTGGTGGCTCAGTTCGGCATCACCCCCAACGCCGGCATCGCCCAGGCCGCCATTCCCGCCTGCAACCTGGTGTGCATCACCGGCCGGGAC
>CAYPZF010000214.1:0-1740 GCA_964415275.1 uncultured Oscillospiraceae bacterium
CAGCTCATCCCTCCACGCCAGCTTGGCCACTTCCAGAACCACGTTGTGCTTTAACTCCTGCACTCTTGTCTCAAACGTATACTGCATATGTGCCTCCCTCGATCGGCCAACCTCTCATTGGACGGTTTCATTTCTTTGCTCTTATTTTATGCTATTGGTAGGTCCAATGTCAATGGGTTTTTATAGCACGCCGTCACGGGCAGAAGGACGCCCCCGCTACACAATGCCGAAACAACCGCGCCTCCAGCTCGGGCTGATAAATACAGTAGCCGGCCCGGCCCGCCTGCTTGGCCTGATAAAGCGCGAAGTCCGCTTTGCGGTAGAGCGTTTGAAACTCGGTGCCGTCCCAAGGATACGACGCCGCGCCGATGCTCACGCTGACCTGGGGGCCGCCCTCCAGCTCCCAGCGGAGTCTGTGGCACAACTCCTGCAGCCGCCGCTCCAAGGCGTTGCCGCGGATGTCCCGGAGACAAACGATGAACTCGTCCCCGCCCAGGCGGCCCACCATATCGTCGCTCCGCAGGGTGCGGCGCAGCTCCCTGGTGACACGGCACAGGACCTGGTCCCCGCAGGGATGCCCGCAGGTGTCGTTGATCTGCTTGAACGCGTCCAAATCCAGCATGACCAAGGCGTAGCACGTCCCCGGCAGCGCCTTTCTCAGCGTGCTCTGAAACCGCGCCGTAAACGCCCGGCGGCTCAACACCCCGGTGAGCGGGTCGCTCTCTGACCAGTACCGGCGGCACGACCTCCAGCCGGGCACCGGCACCGGGGCCACGACCCCGGCGGAGTAGGACAGCGCCGCCACGGCCAGGACGGCCCCGCCATACAGCCACCTGGGTGGGCGCCGCGCTTCTTTTTCCATGACAGCCTCACACCCCTTTTCCCTCTGCCTGATGCACTCAGGCCCCCACCATCATACCGTGGTCCATCCGTAAAAAAGGGCGAAACAAGGGGCTTTGTGAAAAATCACGCGCCCCATTCCGAAAGAATGGGGCGCGGAGGCGCATCAGGCCGGCAGGCAAGGATCGGTTCCCCTCAGCGGCCCAGGTAGCGTGCCGCCACGCGGTTGGCATGGACCGCGACCTCCGCCTCGTCCACGGTGGTCAGCGCTCCATGCTGCACCACGGGGCACCCGTTTACAATGGTGTAGTCCACACTCCCCCTGAAACCAACCGTCCCAAGAAGGTTTTTAGGGTCAAACTGCGCGCCTACAAGGCTCACCCGGTTTAAATCAATCAGGAACATATCGGCGGCCATGCCAGGGGCCAAATGGCCAAGCTCGGCGCGCCCCAGCAGCCGGGCGGAGCCCCGGGTGGCCGCCTTGAGCAGCTCGTAGCCGGTGGGGGCGTCCTGGCTGTAGTGCAGGCGGTGGAGCAGGTAGGAGACACGCAGCTCCTCCAGCAGGCTGCACCCGTCGTTGGACGCCGAGCCGTCCACCGCCAGGCCCACCGGCACGCCCAGCCGCAGCATCTCGGGCACCCGGCACACCCCCGAGGAGAGCTTCATGTTGGAGACCGGACAATGGGCCACGCCTGTGCCGGTCTCGGCCAGCACACGCAGCTCGTCGTCGTTAAAATGGATGCCGTGGGCGTACCACACGTCGGGCCCCACCCAGCCCAGGGACTCCATATAGGCCAGGGGACGCATCCCGAACCTTTCCAGGGTGAACTGCTCCTCGTCACGGGTCTCGGCCACATGGGTGTGGAGCCGCACCCCCAGAGCGCGGGCCAGCGCCGCGCT
>CAYPZF010000215.1:0-1730 GCA_964415275.1 uncultured Oscillospiraceae bacterium
ATATCTCCGCGTTTAACGCTGTTATCCACTAAAGCTCACACTCCGCCGGAAGATATCGTTGCTCGCGTTACACAGCGTTTGATCTTATGTAACGCGACACTATGATTCTCCCACGGGGCGGCGCGGTTTATACCTCTCCCTCCAAAAAAGGAAAAGAACGGACACCGCGCCGCCGTCCCGGTCATACGTCCCCCGAGACAGTCTATGCTGGAGAGTAGTGCCTTGGCACCCTTACGTTCACATCGCACAGCAACTCGTATGAGATGGTCCCCACACGCGCCGCCGCCTCTTCTATGGGCAGGACGGCCCCTCCGTCCTCACCGAACATGGTGGCCACGTCCCCCGGCTCCACCCCGGGGATATCGGTCACGTCCACCATGGTTAGATCCATGCAGACCCTGCCTACCACATCGGCCCGCCGGCCGCGAATTAGAATTTGATGCCGGTCGGAGAGCAGGCGGGAATATCCGTCCCCGTAGCCCACAGGCAGCACCGCCAGACGGCTGTCCCGGTCCAAGGTGCGGGTGCCGCCGTAGCTCACGGGCGCCCCCTTCGGCACGTCCCGCACCGCCACGATGCGGGTCTTGAGCTCCATGACCGGCAGCAGGCGACAGAGCTCCTCCATTTCCTCGCTGGGATAATGTCCGTACAGGGCGATGCCCGGCCGCACCATATCCAGATGCGTGCAGGGGAAGCGCAGCGTGGCGGCGCTGTTGGCACAGTGCCGGATGGGGAAGGTACAGCCACGCGCGGCCAGCTTGTCCAAAACCGTGAGGAAGCGGGTGAACTGCAGCATGGTGTACGCCTCATCCATGTCTGCACCGGCAAAATGGGTGTAGATCCCTTCGGGCTCCAGGCCGGGCAGGGCGCACAGCGCGGCAATCTGCGCGACCGACTCCTCCATATGCGCCTCGTCGCAGAGGAAGCCCAGCCGGGTCATGCCCGTGTCCAGCTTCACATGGATGTTCAGCCTCTGGCCCCGGGCCACCGCGGCGTCGGAGAGCATTTTGGCCACCGCCGGATCAAAGACCGTCTGGGTAATCTGCTGGTCCAAAAGGAACTCCGCCCACTGGGGCGGGGTATGCCCCAGCACCAGGACGGGCGCCTTCACGCCGCCCCGGCGCAACTCCAGCGCCTCATCCACGCAGGCGACCCCCAAATACTCGGCGCCCAGCTTCTCCATGCAGCGACCCATCTGCAGGGCCCCGTGCCCATAGGCGTTGGCCTTGAGCACCGCAAGGAACCGGCACCCCCGGGGCACCAGCTCTCGCAGGGCAGTGTAATTATGCTGTAACCGGGACAAAGAAATCTCTGCCCAGGTTCTCTTCTGTGTCTCTTCCATACCTCGCGCTCCTTAACATTATGTCCAGCTGAATTCCCAAATCTGACAGTGTACCGCCACAAAGCCGTCCGTACTGATTTCGCCGCGGACCAGATCCTTGTTTGCGGCATCAAACCACAGCGCCACCTCGGTGCCCTGTCCGGGGGCGTTGTCCGGGTCGCGGCACAGGACGTACAGGCACTCCGTCTCGTCCAGCGTCTCCATTCCGCAGGAGGCGATATACCCCTCCTTGGCGTAAGTAAACAGGGCGGGCAGCGCGTCAATGGGGGAAAATCCATCGCCGGAGAGCGGCCCGGTCTCCAGCATGACGCCGTCAAACTCCAGGGTGGTCTCCCCCTCCCGTACCCGGGCGGTGATGCCGGCCAGGGCCTCCGGCTCCGTCAAGGTG
>CAYPZF010000216.1:0-1714 GCA_964415275.1 uncultured Oscillospiraceae bacterium
GCCACGTCCGGCTTATTCATGGCGTAGACATGGACGCCGCGCACGCCGTTGGCGATGAGGTCCACAATCTGCTCGGTGGCGTAAGCCACCCCCGCCTGCCTCATGGCGGCGGGGTCATGGCCGAACTTGTCCACAATCATGCGGAAGCGGTTGGGCAGGCTGGTGCCGGAAAGAGATACGATGCGCGCGATTTGCCCCGCGTTGGTCACCGGCATGACACCGGCGATGACGGGGGCCTCAATCCCCCGGGCCAGCGCCCGGTACAGAAAGCTGTACAGAACGCTGTTGTCAAAGAACATCTGTGTCACCAGAAAATCACAGCCCTGGTCCACCTTCTCCTTCAGGTGGTCCAGGTCCTCCGCCTGGCTGGAGCACTCCACATGGCCTTCGGGATAGCAGGCGCCGCCCACACAGAAGGGTCCGGCGGCGCGGATATCCGCGATGAGCTGGGCGGCGTACCGGTAATCTCTGGGCGCACCGGCCGGCGGCGTATGCTTGGGCGGATCGCCGCGCAGGGCCAGAATGTTTTCCAGGCCCTGTGCCCGCAGGGACGCCAGTTGGGCGTGGATCTCACGCCGGGTGGAGGAGAGGCAGGTGAGGTGGGCCAGGGCGGGCACCCCGCAGGTCTGTACGGCGGCGGCTACCTCCCCGGTGTAATAAGAGGCGCCGCCGCCCGCGCCGTAGGTGACGCTCATAAAGTCGGGGCTCAGACCGGCGATCTCCCGTGCCGCGGCCAGGATGGGCGCGGGGTCCGTGTCCTGCTTGGGCGGAAAAACCTCAAAGGAGAGGAGGGGACGATTTTGAGCGAGTAATTGGTTAATTGTCATGCAAAGGACCTCCTCGTAATGGATATAACACGGCGGGGGCAATCCCCCGCCGCAGGGCGTGTGTTAAGAAGCGGGCTTCGGCGCGGCTTCGGCCCGCCCCGCCAGACGGATGCCCGCCAGCGTGACAGCGAACAGGAACCAAAAGACCAGCATGACACGGGGGTAGGTCCAGATATAGTCGGCCAGGCCGCACACCAGAATGCCGCAGAGGGCGGAGGCGCCGCCGATGGTAATCAAACGCACCGCGCGGGGACAGTGGGGCCCCGCCACGGCCCGGAACGCGCGTCTGATGCCCCACCCCATGGCGCCCAGGAAGGAGAGGATGCCCAGAAGGCCGGTTTCCGCCCACACCTGAAGGTAGACGTTGTGGGCGTGGACATAGGGGGCGACACCGTGATAGAGGTTCAGATCGGCCACCGCGCGGCGCACTGCGTCGGTCCCCAGGCCGGCGCCCAGCAGGGGGCGCGCGCCCAGCAGGCGCAGGGTGGCGGAGTAGAGGGGGAACCGGCTGGAGGTGGAGGTGTCGTTGACGTTGAACATGGTGAGGATACGGTTGAACACCGAATCGGGCAGGACCGGCAGCAGGACGAGGGCGGCCAGGAAAATAGGGGGCAGGAGCCTCCGGTTCCACAGAAAGACAAAGACCAGCGCCGCCGCGGCCAGGCCAATCCAGCTTGCCCGGGAATAGGTCATAAGGATTGCGCCGCAGCCCAAAAGCTCGGCGGCGGCACCGCCAATGCGTCCGCCCCAACCGGCGCTGCCCAGCATGAGGGCCACTGCCAGCGGGATGAGGAGAACCAGGACATGGGCAAAGGAGTTTGGGTTTTCAAAGCCGGCGAAGACCCGGCCGGGCATCCCCTCATTGAGGGAGAGGTCCACCCAGGAGG
>CAYPZF010000217.1:0-1675 GCA_964415275.1 uncultured Oscillospiraceae bacterium
ATAAGCGGGACGCAAAATCTCCCGCAGAGGCTTGGGGGCCGGCTTGCGGGCGTTAAGCAGATAGTCTCTGGTATTCATAATGCCGACAATGTCGTCGGCATCTTCGTCGTAGACCGGAAAGCGGGACAAGCCGGACTCCTCAATGGTCCTGACAATCTCATCGGCGGTGTCGCCGCTCCACAGCATCACCATATCGGTGCGGTGGACCATGACCTCGTCAGCGGTGGTGTCGTTGAACTCAAAAATATTTTTGATAAATTCCCGCTCTGTGGCGCCGATGGTCCCCTTCTCCTCCCCGATGTCCACCATCATGCGGATCTCATCCTCGGAGACATCCTCCTCGTCGGCGGTCGGGTCAATGCCCAGCAGCCGGAGCACAAGGTTGGTGGACCTCGCCAGCAGCCAAATGAGTGGGCGAAACACCCTGGAGACCATCCGGATGACACCGCAGGTCGCCCGGGCCACCCGGTCCGCCTTTTTCATGGCCAGCCGCTTGGGCACCAGCTCGCCAAACACCAGGGTAAAATACGAGAGGATGACGGTGATGACAATCACCATCAGGGTGTTCAGCATGCCCACAGGGATGGCCGTAAACCCGTGTTTCTCTGTCAGCCAGACCACCAGCCGGCCGGAAAAGGTGTCGGCGGCAAAGGCCGAAGCGAGGAACCCGGCCAGGGTAATGCCAATTTGAATCGTGGAGAGAAAGGAATCAGGCTCCTGCACCAGGGCCAAGAGCTTGCCCGCCCTTTTGTCTCCCTCCTCCATCTGACGTCTCAGCCTGTTCTCACTGAGCGATAGGATGGCGATCTCCGCTGAGGCAAAAAAGGCATTGACAAAAATGAGTATGATGAGCACGACTATTTGCGGCAATAACGGGTCATCCATTATAGGTTTTTCCTCCTTTTTCTAACCGCGTGCACCCATTATAACAGACTTTACAAAGAAATCCAATAAAACATGCAAAACTTGTTCCCGATATGCCGTCGGCTATGCTATAATGGCTCCAATGTTGAATTCTATGCGTTTTCCCTTCCGGGCAGACGCATGACAAGCCCGGCAGCCCGCTTCACACCGCTCTATTTTTTACAGGAGTTCTGCTATGACTATTTTCGACATCATGGGCCCTGTTATGGTGGGGCCGTCCTCGTCCCACACCGCCGGGGCGGTGCGCATCGGCCTCATTACCAGACGGTTGCTGGGGGAGACCCCCGCCCGGGCCGACATAAAGCTCCACGGCTCCTTCGCCGCCACCGGGGCGGGCCACGGCACGGACAAGGCTCTGGCGGCCGGGCTCCTCGGCCTGATGCCCGACGACACCCGCATCCCCCACAGCTTTTCTCTGGCGCAGGAGGCCGGCATGGCGCTCTCCATCGGGGCGGTAGACCTGCGGGACGCCCACCCCAACACGGTGATTCTCTCGGTCACGGGGCAGGGCGGGCGGCAGCTGGAGGTAAACGCCTCCTCCCTGGGCGGCGGACGGGTGCGGGTCAACGCCATTGACGCCATGGAGGCCGCCTTTACCGGGGATTACCCCACGCTTATCATTCGCAATGAGGACAGGCCCGGCCTGGTGGCCGAGGTCTCCACCCTCTTGTCGGAGCACGGGGTGAACATCGCCACCATGCAGCTCTACCGGGACCGGCGAGGCGGGCTGGCGGTCATGGTCATCGAGAGC
>CAYPZF010000218.1:0-1652 GCA_964415275.1 uncultured Oscillospiraceae bacterium
CATGGGCTGGGGCAGCTTGTTGATGACCAACAGCTTAATCTTCATGCGATCCGGCAAGATGGCCTTGATGTAGACCGACACCCAATCCCCCTCCCGCAGGTCGGCCCGCGGCTCGGTCAGGCCGGACAAATTGGGGGTGAGCTCGATGAAAATTCCATACTCCTTGATGCCCCGCACCACCCCGGGCACTGTCATGCCGACGGAAAAACGGGCCACGTTCTCCTCCCAGGTCCCCAAGAGCTCCTTGTGGGAGAGCGCCACCCGCCCGGCGGCGGGATCGGTGGAGAGGACCACGGCGTAAATTTCCTGCCCGACCCGAAGACGCTGGTCCGGGTGGGGGATGAGAGAGACAGAGAGCTTTTCAATGCCGATCATGGAGGGGACGCCGCACCCGACATCCACGAAGGCGCCGAAGCGCTCCAGATGGGTGACAGTGGCGGGGATGACCGTTCCGGGCGGAAGCGCGGTGCACCACGCCCGGGCCCTTTCTTGGGCCTTGCGGCGGGACAGGTAGAGAACAGGGGAGCACTCCGGCCCATCCACGGACACAACGGTGAAGGAAACCGCCTTGCCCACCTTGGACAGGATGGCAATGTCACGGGTGGTGCCCTCGGCGATGCCCAGCGCGGTTTCTGGACGCAAGATCATGCCTGTGAAGGGGCCCACCTCTACCATCAGGTCATGCCCCACGGTGCACAGGACGGCCCGGCCCTCCAGGATTTCCTGCGTCTCCATGGCGCGGCGCAGACCGGACAGGGAGGAGCAGGCGGTTTTGTTTTCCGGTGTATGAAGAAGACGGCCCTCGGGTAAAAAGGGGTTTCTCAATGCGACCAGTCCTTTCGGATGTGTTACTAGTAACTATATGCGTCCCAGAGGCGGGAATGACAGGCGGACAAGGACAAAAACAACACGGGGAGGCGGTTAAATGGACGTCCGTGTAGGCGATGTACTGGAACTCAAAAAAGAACACCCCTGCGGCAGCCGCCAGTGGCGGGTGCTCCGTGTGGGCATGGATTTTCGCCTGCGCTGTGCGGGCTGCGGGCATGAAGTCATGATACCACGGGCCAAGGCCGAAAAAAGCGTCAGGAAGATCCACAGGACAGAAGGGGAGATCACATGAAAAAATACTGGAGCCCGCGCATTCAGGACGCGGTGCCCTATGTACCCGGCGAGCAGCCCCGGGGCGGGGATATCATTAAGCTGAACACCAATGAGAACCCTTATCCGCCCTCTAAGAAGGTCTTGGCCGCCATCAAGGAGGCGGCCGACGCTTCCCTGCGGCTCTATCCGGACCCCGAATGCCTGGTTCTGCGGCAGGCGGCGGCCGCCCGACTGGGGCTCACCCCGGAACATATCTTTGCGGGCAATGGCTCCGACGAGGTGCTGTCCTTCTGCTTCCAGGCCTTTTTTGACCCCGCCAAGCCCATTCTCTTTCCCGACATCACCTATAGCTTCTACCCCGTTTTCGCCTCCTATTTCGGCCTGAGCTACCGTACGGTGCCCCTGGATGAGCAGTTTGATTTGCCTGTGGAGGCGCTGTTCCACAGCCCGGGCGGCGTGGTCATCGCCAACCCCAACGCCCCGACGGGAAAGGCGGTGGGGCTGGAGGCCATCCGCGCCATCCTGGACGCCAACCGCGGCGTGGTGGTTGT
>CAYPZF010000219.1:0-1648 GCA_964415275.1 uncultured Oscillospiraceae bacterium
GAGACCCAGCTTAAATACGGCCTCTACTTCACCGAGGTGGCCGCCACGCCGGGTATGAGGCTGCGTCAGAGCTTCTGGAACGCCGTTGATTTTGTGCGTGTGGTACGCATGAGCCTGGGGGACCTGGTAAGCGGCGCGGCGGGGCTCAAGGATCTGTCCGGCCCCATCGGCATTGTAGGGGCCATTGTGGATGTGGGAGAGCAGTCGGAGAGCGTTGACGCCGCCATGCTCAACGTCGGCTACTTTTCCGCGCTGGTGGCCGTCAACCTGGCGGTGATGAATCTCCTCCCGTTGCCCGCGTTGGACGGAGGACGCATTTTCTTTCTCCTGGTGGGCGGGGTTTACACCCTGTTTACCCGCCGGAAAATCAACCCGAAGTATGAGGGCTATGTCCACATGGCCGGCCTGCTCTGTCTGCTGGGCCTGATGGTGGTGGTGGCCTTTAACGATATTATAAAGCTGATAGGATGATGGCAGCCGTGACCAAAAAAATTTCTGTGGGCGGCCTCCCCGTGGGCGGGGGGGCGCCCGTTACCATTCAGTCCATGACCAACACGCCCACCCAGGATGTGGCGGCCACCGTGGCTCAGATACGCCGCTTGGCGGCGGTGGGCTGTCAGATTGTCCGGGTGGCCGTCCCCCACAAGGAGGCGGCCCGGGCCTTGGGCGCCATCAAGGAGCAGATTACGCTGCCGCTGGTGGCGGACATACATTTTGATTACAAGCTGGCGCTGGAGGCCGCGGCTGCCGGCGCCGACAAGATACGTATTAACCCCGGCAACATTGGGGATGAGGACCGGGTGAAGGCGGTGGCCCGGGCCTGCCGGGCCAGGGGCATTCCCATCCGCATCGGGGTAAACGGCGGGTCGCTGGAAAAGCCGCTGCTGGCCAAGCACGGCGGCGTGACGCCGGAGGCCCTGGTGGAGAGTGCCTTTGGCCACATCGCCCTGCTGGAGAAGTTTGAGTTTGATGACATTTGCGTCTCGCTCAAGGCCTCCAGCGTGCCGCTTACCATGGCGGCCTACCGGCTGATGGCCCGGAGCAGTCATTACCCTCTGCACCTGGGGATCACCGAGGCGGGCACCCCCAAAATGGGGATTTTAAAGTCCGCGGTGGGCATTGGCGGCCTGCTGGCCATAGGCATCGGAGACACCATGCGGGTCTCTCTCTCTGCCGACCCGGTGGAGGAGGTCATCGCCGCCCGGGACATCCTGCGAGCGGTGGGTCTGCGCCGGGAAGGGCCGGAGCTGATCTCCTGTCCCACCTGCGCCCGCACCCAGATTGACCTGATCGCCCTGGCCGGCGAGGTGGAGCGGCGCCTGGAGGGGGTGCGGAAGCCCATCACTGTGGCGGTGATGGGCTGCGCTGTCAACGGCCCCGGCGAGGCCTCCGCCGCCGATGTGGGCATCGCGGGGGGAGACGGCGTGGGCCTGCTCTTCCGCAAAGGAGAAATTGTGAAAAAGGTCCCTCAAGAGAACCTGGTGGAGGAGCTGTTTGCCCTCATCGAGAGTTTATAACATACAAAGGAGAGGCAATGGATGTCTGAGCAGAAGCTACCCCTTTTTTCCTTGTTTTCAGCACTTACCCCGGACACGGACCTCCTGGCGGCCACCGAAAAGGGCATCCTCGCCGACCGAGAAGGCCGAGT
>CAYPZF010000220.1:0-1635 GCA_964415275.1 uncultured Oscillospiraceae bacterium
GACAGAAATTTCAGAGCCAGGCCGGGGGAGGGTATTCCCGATTCGAGATCCCGGGACATGGGGGCGGACATCCTTCTGCTGAGCTACAGCGTGCGGTTTTAAGCGAACCAGGCCTCTGCCTCAGAACATAACGAAAGCGGTTTTTTGGGGCCCCGGTGTTGCGCTCAGAGCCTCTATCCGCTACACTTCACTCGTGATGTGAGGAGGTAAGGCCTGTGCAGATAAGTGAATTTCTTGCCGTCGCCAGGGGAGAGCAGCCGGCAGAGCTCGTCCTCCGGGGGGCCAGGGTGGCTAATGTCTTTACCCTTGAGTATGAGGAGGCGGACGTGGCCCTTTACCGGGGGCGCATCGCCGGCGTAGGCAGGGGCTACCGGGGGCTTGCGGAGGAGGACCTCTCAGGCATGGTGCTGGCTCCCGGCTTTATCGACGGCCACTGCCATATTGAGAGCACCATGCTTACCCCGGCGGCCTTCTCGGAGCTGGTCGTGCTGCGGGGGACCACATCGGCGGCGCCGGACCCTCACGAGATCGCCAACACCTGCGGCATGGCGGGGGTGGAGTACATGTGGCGGGAGGGCCTGGGCTGTCCCGTGGACTTCTTTTTTACGGCCCCCTCCTGCGTTCCCGCCTCGGCCTTCGAGACCCCTTATGAGGAGCTGGACGCCTCCGCGGTGGCGGAGATGTTCGCCCGGGGATGGTGCGACTCCCTGGGGGAGGTTATGAACTACCCCGGCGTGATCGGGGGAGACCCTGCTCTGTGGGCAAAGATGTACGCCTCGGGAGACCGGGTCAGGTCGGGCCACGCCCCGGGAGTCACGGGCAGGGAGCTGTGCGCCTACCTGCTGAGCGGGTGCGACTCGGACCACGAGAGCTTCACCCTGGAGGAGGGGCTGGACAAGCTCCGCCGGGGGATGATGCTCATGATCCGGGAAGGGGCCACCGAGCGCAATCTTAAGGAGCTGGCTCCCCTGGTGAGGGAGAACGAGGCCCGGTCGAGCCGCTGCATGATGGTGAGCGACGACCTCACCGCCCGGTATCTCCGGGACACGGGCCATATGGACGTAAAAATCCGCCTGGCCGTCGAGGCAGGCATATCCCCCCTGACAGCCCTAAGGATGGTCACCCTAACCCCGGCGGACTACTTCGGCTGGAAGGACAGGGGCGCCATCGCCCCGGGCCGGATCGCCGACCTGGTTGCGGTGGAGTGCCTTGAGAGCTGCTCCGTAAAGAAGGTCTGGAAGAGGGGACGGCCGGTGGTCTCAGAGGGCCGTCTGCTGGGCGGGCCCGTACCCAGGACTGCCCCTCCTTCCGTGGGCCCGGGCAGGGTGTCCGTCCCCGGAAAGGACGCCTTCAGGCTGCCCGCCTCCGAGGGGGCCCGGATCCGGGTGGTGGGAGTGCGGCCGGGGCAGGTGGTGACGGAGCATTTGGTCATGGAGGCGACGGTAAGGGATGGCACCGCAGTGGCGGACTCGTCACAAGACCTGTGCTTCCTGGCAGTTCTTGAGAAGAATCGGGGCACGGGGCGGCTTGCGGTGGGGTTTGTAAAGGGGCTGGGGCTTAAAGAAGGGGCCCTGGGCTCCTCTGTGGCCCACGACGCCCATAACTTTGTGGCGGCGGGGGCGGATATACCGTCAG
>CAYPZF010000221.1:0-1632 GCA_964415275.1 uncultured Oscillospiraceae bacterium
GCTACTGCTTCATCACCGCCGTACCCGAGGTGGATACCGATGAGGACGGCCAGGAGCTGGAGCCCACCGACGAGCAGCTGGAGGCCGCGATGGACGCGGCCGAGGAGAGCGCCAACGCCATGGTAGCGCGTCTGGAGACCGGCGAGCCCTTTAACCAGACGGCCGCCGAATATGTGAGCGACGCCTCCGCCGCCGCCTACGCCGACGACCCGGAGTACAATCACATCACCGACAAGATGGGCAGCGAGCTCTCCAGCGTCACCTACGGCGCCTGGCTGGCCGACGGGGCCCGTGTGGCCGGGGAGTACGGCGTGGTGCCCTCCGGCACCAACGGCTGCTATGTGGTCCAGTTCCTGCGCCGCGCCCGGGCTGAGGACAGCCATCAGACGGCGGACACGCGCCAAATCCTCCTGACCGTCGAAGCGGAGGCCCCTGCCGTGGACACGGAGGAGAACGGGGAGGCTGAGGCCGCCCCGCCCACCGAGGCGCAGCTGAACGCCATCTATGAAAAGGCGGAGGCCCTGCTGGGAGAATGGAAGCTGGGCGCCGCCTCCGCCGAGGCGTTTGCCGCGCTGGCCGAGACCCACAGCGCCGACGGGGCCACCGCCGCCAACGGCGGGCTGACCACCGGCGTGGCCCGGGGCACCTCCGGCGCCGAACTCGATGAGTGGCTCTTCACCCCCGGCCGTCAGGCGGGAGACACCGCCATTGTGGAGGAGACCGACAGCGACGGAGCTGTGGTGGGGTACCGCATCGTCTACCTGGAGGCGCTGGGCCCGGTGCGCTGGAAGCACGCGGCGGATGAGGCCCTGGCCGGCGAGGAGTACAGCGCCTGGTACAGCGACACGCTGTTTCACTACGAGCTCAAGCGGGTGGAAAAGGGCATGAACATGATTGGTGACTGAGCCGTTCCAAGACAAAAACCGGACAAGCCCCGCGGAGATCTCCCTCCGCGGGGCTTCTGACAGGAGCTGCGCCTATGTCTGAACAATTTAAGCGGGTGGAAATGCTGCTGGGTCCCGAGGCCATGCGCACCCTCTCCGCCGCCAGCGTGGCGGTGTTTGGCCTGGGCGGCGTGGGGAGCTGGTGCGCCGAGGCGCTCGCCCGCTCCGGCATCGGGAGCCTCACTCTGGTGGACCATGACCAGATTGGACTCACCAACCTGAACCGTCAAGTGGAGGCCCTCCACTCCACCCTGGGGCAGCCCAAGGCGGAGGCCATGGCCGCGCGGGTGCGGGACATCAATCCCTCCTGCGCCGTCTATCCCATCGTGGACCGTTATGCCGGGGACCGCCGGGAGGCGTTTTTCTCCCGCCCCTACAGCTACATTGTGGACGCCATTGACCTGGTCTCCTGCAAGCTGGACCTGATTCAGACCGCCAAGGAGCGTGGGGTTCCCATTCTCTCCGCCCTGGGCACCGGAAACAAGCTGGACGCCACCGCCTTTCAGGTGACCGACATCTCCAAGACCCGGGGCTGCCCCCTGGCGCGTATCATCCGCAAAGAGCTGCGCCGCCGCGGCATCCAGCACCTCAAGGTGGTATACTCCCCAGAGCTGGCCGCCGAGAGCGACCAGTGTGAGACCCCGCCGCCGGGCAGGCGGAGTGTCCCGGCCAGCGTCCCCTGGGTGAC
>CAYPZF010000222.1:0-1583 GCA_964415275.1 uncultured Oscillospiraceae bacterium
CGCGCTTGTGAAGCAGTACCAGAAGCTGCTGGAGTATGACAATGTGGAGCTGGAGTTTACGCCGGACGCCCTGGAGGCGGCGGCGGAAAAGGCCGTCGAGCGCGGCATCGGCGCCCGCGGGCTCCGGGCGGTGCTGGAGCAGGTCATGACCCAGGTGATGTACGACGTGCCGGACCAGCCGGACATCGCCAAGGTGATCATCACCGGAGAAGCCTTCCGGGAGGGCAAGCAGCCCGAGTTGATCCGCGACCCCGCCCGGCCGCCAAGGCCCAGACTGGGCGCGGCGTCTCTGCGGGCCGAGATGGGCGGACTGGCCAAGCGGGAGTCCGCATCCTAAATATATCACAACAAACGGGGGCGGGTGCAGTGCGCTGCGCTGTACAGCCCCCGTTTTTTCTCATCGGGCCCGTAGTCGCCCAACACAACAGCGCCATCGTATTCATACGGTGAGAAGACAAGGAAGTGAATGCTATTATGGCTGACGAACTGAACGTAACGACCATGCCGGTTTTGGCCCTGCGCGGCCTGACCGCGTTTCCCAGTATGCTGCTCCACTTCGACGTGGCCCGCCCGGTTTCGGTAAAGGCGGTGGAGGAGGCCATGGCCTCGGGCCAGCCCGTGTTCCTTGTAACCCAGAGGGACCTGGAGCTGGAGAACCCCAACCAGGAGGACCTGTACACGGTGGGCACTGTCTCCAGCATCCGGCAGCTCCTCCGCCTGCCCGGCGACGTGGTGCGGGTGATGGTGGAGGGGGGACAGCGGGGGCGTCTGCACACCCTGACCCAGGCGTCGCCCTATATGGAGGGTGTGGTGGAAATTTTGCCCGTGCAGGAGAACGCGGTGAAAAATTCCTCCCGCACTGAGGCGCTGGTGCGCCGCATCTACGATTTATTTGAGCAGTTTTCCGACCTGTCGCCCCGGCTTTCTCCCAACGTGGTGGTCCATGTGCTGGCCAGCAGCGACCCGGGGTATATCGCCGACTATATCGCCCAGAACATCCCGATGCGCGTGGAGGACAAACAGCGCATTCTGGAGGAGTCCCGGCCGGTCCGCCGGCTGGAAAAGCTCCACCAGATTCTCCAGCGCGAGGTGGAGGTCCTGAGCCTGGAGCACGACATGCAGACCAAGGTGCGCAATCAGCTCACCCAAAATCAGCGGGATTATTATCTGCGGGAGCAGCTCAAGGTGCTCCAGAGCGAGCTGGGTGAGGGAGAGGACAGCCAGGGGGAAATTGCAGAGTACCGCGCCGCCATCGCAAAACTGAAGTGCGGCGAGGAGGTGCGGGAGAAGCTGGAGAAGGAGGTCAACCGGCTGGCAAAGCAGCCGGGCGGGTCCTCCGAGGCCACGGTCATCCGCAATTACCTGGACATCTGCCTGGACCTCCCCTGGGGTAAGAGGACCAAGGAGCGCACCAGCGTGGCCGCCGCCCGGAAGGCGCTGGCCGCCGACCACTTCGGCATGGAGAAGGTGAAGGAGCGCATTTTGGAGTTCGTGGCAGTCAAACAGCTGGCACCCGAGCTCAAGGGGCAGATCCTCTGCCTAGTGGGCCCTCCGGGCGTGGGCAAGACCTCGGTGGCCATGTC
>CAYPZF010000223.1:0-1506 GCA_964415275.1 uncultured Oscillospiraceae bacterium
GTCTCCGGTGAGGAGGACGCGCTGACCTCCCTCAAAAAGATCATCATCGGGGAGGTGAACCTCTCCAACTTCCTGAAGTCCGAGACCTATACCTTCCCCATCCTGCTCAATTCAGATCTCACCAACGAGAGCGGCATCACAGAAGCGACGGTGGTCGTCACGGTAAACGACCTCTCCACCAAGCTGATGGAGACCGATAACATTGAAGTCATCAACAAACCGGCCGGGTATGATATCACTGTGGTCACGCAATCCCTCCAGGTGTGGGTGCGCGGCACGGAGGAGGATTTGAGCTACGTCTCCGATTACCAGCTGCGGGCGGTGGCCGACCTGTCCAACCTGAGCATCTATACCGGCCAGTTTAAGGTCCCCGTCCACATTTATCTGGATGGGGGCGGCGGCGCCGGCGTGGTCGGCGGAGAGTATAGCATCACCATTTCTGCAAGGAGATAATTATGACGCAAATCGCGCAAGTAAAGGAGCTGATTCCGGGCGGCCTGGCGAGAGTTGGGGTACAACGCCAGTCTGCCTGTGCCCACGACTGCAGCAAATGCTCCGGCTGTGGGCATTTGGCGGCCCGCCAGGAGGTTGTGGTCACGGCGGAAAACCATGTGGGGGCCGGACCTGGAGATATTGTCCTGGTAGAGAGTGGGAGCCGCGGCATTCTGGCGGCGGCGGCGGCGGTCTATTTGGCCCCGCTCCTCCTCTTCTTTCTCGGTTACTTCGCCGGCATGGCCGCCCAACTCGGCGGAGGTCTCTGTGCCGCCTTAGGCGGCCTGGGGTTTGCCGTTGGAATTTTATCTGCCAGAAGAGTGGACGCCCGCGCCCGGTCTAAAAATACCCTGCGGTTCCACATCGTGGAGATCAAGCAAGCATGTTCGGATATATAAGGCCCTTTCGTGAAGAGCTGAAGGTCAGGGACTTGGAGCGCTACCAGGCGCTTTACTGCGGATTGTGCCACACCATGGGACAGCGTTACGGCCTTGTGTCCCGCTTCTTCCTCGATTACGATTTTACCTTCTTGGCCATGGTGCTCACCACCGCCGAAGAGGTCCCCACCCTCCGCCGCCGCCGCTGTCCCGCTTGCCCGCTGCGGGGCAGGCCGACATGTGAGACCGGAGAGAGCCTGGCCCTGGCGGCGGATGAAAGTGTTATTCTCACCTGGTGGAAGCTGCGGGACAATGTGGAGGACCACGGCTTCTGGGGCGGCCTGCCCGCCAGGCTCCTCTCTCTTGCCCTGCGGCCCGCCTATCGAAAGGCGGCGCGGCACCGGCCCGATTTCGCCGCGGCGGTGCGGGACTGCCTGGTGGAGCTGCGGCATCTGGAGGAGGCGCGCTCCCCCTCGCTCGACCGGACGGCGGACACCTTTGCCCGGATTTTGCAGGCCGCCGCGCCCAGCACCGGGGATGCGGCCGAGAACCGGGCCCGGGGCCAGCTGCTCTACCACGTGGGCCGTTGGATTTACCTCACCGACGCCTGGGACGACTTGGAGGAGGACGCCTGCGC